>JAICUF010000153.1 GCA_025935995.1 Gemmatimonadales bacterium | reverse complement strand
GGCGCCGCTGATGCGGATCGCGCGAAGGGTGTTCTCGTACGGGTAGACGCCGGCGACGTCGGCCAGCGTGATGGGCCCGGCGCGGAAGCCGGACGAGGGATTGAACACCGGCGTGGTCGAGAGCTGGGCGCCGGTTCGCTGGCGCTGCACGTCGTTGATGAAGTTGACGAGCGGCGTCGCCTCGGCGCGGCCCAGCCGGGCGGGCATGTCCGCCGCCGCGCGGCCCAGCGGCTGGGAGACCCACTCCTTCGCGGCGGCCTCCGCCGGCGCGAGCCGGGCCGCGATGCGCGCCGACGGTGCCACGGCGGCGAGCGGAATCAGGTCGGCGTGGATCCGCGTGACCCGCCAGCGGCCGTTCTCCCGCACCAGGTCCACGTGCGCGACCGAGACTTCCTGCGCCCAGTTCTTCGGCTGGATGAAGTGGACCCCGCCGATCACCGAGTCGCGCATCTCCTTGTGCGAGTGGCCCACCAGCACGAGGTCGGGGCGCGCGGGGTAGCCGGCCAGACTGGCGGCGACGTTCTCCGGGCCGACGCCGGTCGTATCGTACGACGAGCGCTCCTCCATGCCGCTGTGGATGAGCACCACACGGAGGTCGGCCGCCCGCGCCAGTCCGGCGAGCACCCGTCCCGCGCTCGCGCCCACCGGCCCGACGCGCACCTGGCCCTTCACGTTCTCGCGGTCCCAGAGCATGACGCCCGGGGTGGTGAAGCCGGCTATGCCGACGCGCACACCGCTCCGCTGCAGCACCACGTACGGCGGATAGACCAGGGTATCGGCGGGCAGCGCGAAGACGTTGCCGCTGACATAGGGAAACGTCGCGCCGGTGAGCGCGCGGCGGAGGAACGGCAGCCCCCAGTTGAAGTCGTGGTTGCCCAGCGTCGCGACGTCGTAGCCCACGAGGTCCATCGCCTCGACGATCGGGTTCGGGTCGCGGGGCGCGACGCTCGCGAAGTAGGCCGCGAAGGGATCGCCCTGGAGGAGGTCGCCCGCGTCCATCACGATCACCTGGCCCGGATATTCGCGGCGGAGCGAGTCGACGATCGTGCCGACCCGCACGAGGCCGCCCCCGAAGGGGCGGCCGGTGACGTAGTCCCAGGCGGTGGCCCGCCCGTGAACATCGGTGGTGGCGACGAGAACGACGTGTGCGGTGTCCCGGGGAGCGCCGGCCAGAGCGGCCAGCAGCATCAGCGTGGCGAGCATGCCGGAATATAGCGGTATATTTGACCCTCCATGCTGAGCCATCGCATCCTGGTCGTGGACGACGAGCCGGACATCACCGCCCTGGTCGCCTACCACCTGGCCCGGGTCGGTTATCGCGTCTCCACCGCCGCGAACGGCCCCGAGGCGATCCGCCTGGCCCGCACCGAGCGACCCGACCTCGTCATCCTCGATCTCATGCTGCCGGGCGTCTCCGGCTACGACGTGCTGGCCGAGCTGCGCCGGCTCGACGACACGCGCGATGTCGGCGTCATTCTCCTCAGCGCGCGGCGCGAGGAGGTGGACCGGATCCGCGGCCTCACCCTCGGCGCCGACGACTATCTCACCAAGCCCTTCTCGCCGGCGGAGCTCTCGCTCCGGGTCAAGGCGCTGCTGCGCCGGCTGGCGGCGCCGTCGGTCGCCGCGGGTTCCACGATCGTCGCGGGACCGCTCACGGTGGACCGCGTCGCGCACCGCGCCTCACTCAACGGGCAGGAGCTGCCGCTCACCGCTACCGAGTTCAAGCTGCTGGTGACGCTGCTGGAGCGGCGCGGCCGGGTGCAGACGCGGCCGCAGCTCCTCGAGACGGTGTGGGAGGCGCAGCCCGACATCCAGACGCGCACCGTGGACATGCACGTGCAGCGGCTCCGCGCCAAGCTGGGCGAGCAGGGCCGGATGATCCAGACGGTCCGCGGGCTGGGGTACCGGTATCGGCCGGAAGACGGGCGGCGCTGAGCTCCGGCTAGCGCCTGAACGGGTCCGCGAATTTCGGGTCGGCCGTCAGCGTCGGGTCATCGAGCGTCGTCAGAAAGGCGACGAGCGCCGACTTGTCGGCCTCGGTGAGCGGGAGCCGCTGCGGCGTCCCGCCGAGGTTGCGCAACTGGCCGTCGAGTGCAGGTCCGTCCTGGACGCCGCTTACATAATGCTCGATCACCTGGCGCAGGGTCGCGAAGCGGCCGTCGTGCATGTAGGGTCCGCCCAGCGCCACGTTCTTGAGCGATGGGGACTTGAAGATGCGCGTCTCCCCGGCGTCAAGACCGTTGCTCGCCGACTGCGCGAACAGCGTGAACGTCGGCTGCCGGTGGCATCGGCCGCACCCCGCGCCCCCCTCGAACGTGTCCGTGAAGTACAGCTCCTTGCCCCGGTTCTCCTCGGCGGTGAAGCCGGGAAACGGCCGCGTCACTCCCTTCTCGGGCAGCGTCGAGTCGTACACCGCGGCAAACTCGCGGTCGAACCGGCTGTCGAGCGACACGATGCTGCGGACGTACTGGGCGATCGCGCGCCCGATGCGAATCTCGCTGATGACGGAGTCGCCGAATGCCCAGGTGAACAGCTCGGGATAGTAGGCGAGCCCGCGCATGCGGGCGATCACCGCATCCATGCCGCCGTGCGCGGAGTCGAAGCCCATCTCCACCGGGCTCTGGATGGCGTCGGTCGCCTGCTCCTCGAGCGACAGGGCGCGCCGGTCCCAGAATGCGCTGCCCAGCCGGTAGAAGCGCGCATTGCCGAGACGCATCGAGTGGGCGGCCGTCGTGCGCCGGCCATCGAACCCGACGCTGAACCGCGCGGTATCGGCAAAGCCCGTTCCGTTCGTGTGACAGCGCGCGCAGCTGATCGTCCGGCTGATGCTCAGGTTGACGTCGTGGAAGAGCACCCGGCCGAGCGTCGCGCCGCGATCGGTGCCGAGGTTCGCGAACGGGGTGTTGTCGAGCGTCCGGGCGTCCGCATCGTAGTATTGCGGCCAGGCCGGGTTCGTGTAGTTGGCCGGCGCGTCGAGGTTCAGGTTCAGCGCCGCCGCCACGCCCGGGTAGCGCTCACCGTCCGGCCCGGGGCCGGAGTCGCTGCACGCCAGTGCGGTCGTCAGCGCGAGCGCCGCCGACACCCCGCTCACGAGCGTGCGGGCCCCGGGCACGAGCCGGCCGCCGAGGATCGGAAGGTGCATGGGCCCATTATACGGCCGATCCCGGCACCCGGCGACACCGCGCGTGACAGCACACCCGAAAGAGGCGACATGCACACGGCAGTCAGACGGCTGGTCCTGATGGTGACCCTCGCCGGGGGCGCCGGCGGCGCCGGCCTGAGCGCGCAGCAGCCGACGCCGGAGCCGCGCGCACCCGACTCATCCGCCGCGCAGCGCAGTGCCCCGCCGTCGCCCATCACGGTGGGCGGAGTGGTGTACGCCCAGTATCTCTACCAGCTCAGGGACACGGCGAACCACGTCAACAACTTCGACGTCACCCGAGCCTACGTGAACGTCGTCGGCCGGTTCAGGGGCGGCATCGGCACCCGCGTCACGAGCGACATCTTCCGGACAGCCGACGGATGGCTCTCGCTCCGGCTCAAGTACGCCTTCGTGGGCTGGACCCCCGCCGGGAGCGCCCTCACGTACAAGCTCGGCCTGATTCACACGCCGCTGCTCGACTGGGAGGAGGCGCTCTGGGACTATCGCATGCAGGGATCGATGGCCCTCGACCGGAACGGCTACGTCACCAGCTCCGATTTCGGCGCCGGCATCGACGGCACGTGGAGGAAGGACGCGGTCAACGCGCAGGTGGGGATCTACGACGGCGAGGGCTACGGCAAGGCGCCCGGCGACCGGCGAAAGGACGTCGAGGGCCGGGTCTCGCTCCGGGTGATGAACACCGACGACATGAGCCGGGTGGGCGGGCTCCGCGTCACCGCCTTCACCCAGATCGGCAAGCCGACCGGCGGCGGGCTCCGCGACCGCTTCGTGGGCCTCGTCTCCTGGCGCTCCACGCGGCTCACGCTCGCCGGCGAATTCGCCCGGACGAAGGACCGCTCGGACGATCCGCCGGCGCCCGCCACGCCCACCGGCCTCACCGTGAACGGCCAGGTCGTCAGCGTGTTCGGCGTGTTTCACATCCCGGGCTCCCGCGCGGCGCTCATCGGGCGGGTCGATATCGTGGACCCGAACACCGACGTCGCGAACGACCGCGTCACGCGATTCATCGCGGGCGCGTCGTACCAGGTCACCCCGAACCTCCGCGTGCTGGCCGACGTCGACAACCTCGCCTACGAGGGCGGGATCACCACCCCGGCGCAGTACGCGACGAAGACGCAGGGCCTCTTCCAGGTGCAGGTCACCTTCTGAGCGGAGAGGCTTATCTTCGACCTGAAGCGGGATGACACGATCGTGATCGCGTGGCG
>JAICUF010000136.1 GCA_025935995.1 Gemmatimonadales bacterium | reverse complement strand
GATCACGGTGGGCGGGACCGTGGCAAAGGCGAGCGGCGCCTGCTTCTCGCCGAGCAGCGCCACCAGCTCGTCGTAGACGATCTTGACCAGCTGCTGCCCCGGCCGCACCTCCTTGAGCGCCGCGAGCCCGACCGCTTTGGCCTGCACCCGCTCCAGGAACTCGCGAGTCAGATCGAAGCTGACGTCGGCCTCGAGCAGGATGCGCCGGATCTCCCGAAGCCCCTCGCGGACCGCCTCTTCCGTGAGAACGCCGCGCCCCGTGAGCTTCTGGAGCGTGGCGTTGAGTTTCTGGGAGAGCTCGTCAAACATAAGCCCGGAATGTTAATCGGCTTACGCGGTCCGAGCAAGACGGCCGGCACGCCTTGTCCCGCTTCCTGTCTCCGGCCCATACTCCTGCCCCATGGACCAGCACACCCTCTTCGAGATGCTGTTCACGACGGCGGTCGCGTCGATCGCGGGCGGCATGACCGATACGACCTCGATCTTCCTGCTCTTCCGGCCCTACGAGCCGAAGGGAATCGGCCGCTTCCGGATCCAGGGCGCGCTCCCCAAGAACAAGGCCCGCCTGGCCCAGAGCATCGGAAAGACGGTCGGCGAGCGGCTGCTCACCTCCGAGGACCTGCATGCGCGGCTCAATGCGCCCGCGGTGCGGGAGACCTTCGCCGACGCGATCGGCCGGATGTTCGACGGCATCGTGGACGCGGACCGCGGCTCCCTCCGCTCGCACCTGAGCCCGGCGGTGAGCGCCGCCTTCGATCGCGCGCTCGCCACCGTGGCCCCCCGGGTGGCGGACCGCCTGGCCGAGCATCTCCGCTCCGGGGAGGGCATCGCGCAGATGGCGGGCTGGCTCGAGCGCCTCCGCGAAGAGGTGCGGGACCAGCCGGTGACCGACCTGATCACCCCCGAGCGGCACGAGCGCATCCGCGCCTGGGTCGGCGATCTGGCCACCCAGTTCGTGGAGGGCGACGAGCTCGAGCATACGCTCCGCCGTTTCGTCGCGACCCAGGCGGCGGGGCTCGCCGAGGACGAGCGGCCGCTTCTGAGCCGCCTCCCCGCCGGCTTCATCGGCGCGATCGAGCAGGCGATCACCGACTACATCCCCGTCGCCCTCGACCGGCTGGGCGCGCTGCTCGGCGATCCGGAGGCGCGGGCCCGGATCGAGGCCGCCCTCCGCGCGGCGTTCGACAGCTCGGTCCGCGACCTGATGCTGCACGAGCGGCTCCTCGCCAAGCTCATGGTGACCGACCGGACGATCGAGCGGCTGGTGGACGGCTTCGAGCGCGAAGGGTTCGACCGCTTCGCGGCGGCGTTCGAGGCGCCCGAGATGCGCGAGCAGCTCGCGCGCGCGGTGCGGGAGGCGGTGCTCAACTTCCTGCTGGTGCCCACCAGCGAGCGCCTCGCCCGCCTGGGCGACGAGCGGCGTGACGCCGTGGCCGCCTCACTCGGCGACTGGCTCGTGACGATCGCGCGCGAGCCGGGGACGCGGCGGGTGATCGACGCCGCGGCCGGCCGGGCGCTCGCGGCGCTCGAGCGGCGAAGCTGGGGCGACCTCGTGGGCGGCGTGCGGGCCGAGAAGGTGGCGGCGGTGGTGGCGGGAGCGGTGGCGAGCGAGCAGGGACAGCACGTGGTCGAGACGCTGGTCCGCGGCATGGTGGACCGTCTGCTCGATCAGCCGCTCGGACGCCCGGCGGAATGGATCGGACCGGAGATGACGGCGAGTCTCCGCGCCGGCCTCATCGACGAAGCGTGGGTCTGGGTGCAGGCGCAGATCCCGCGGCTGGTGCAGCAGATCCGCGTGCAGGAGATCATCGAGGAGAAGGTGAAGGCGCTTCCGATCGAGCGGGTGGAGCGCCTGATCCGGGACGTGAGCCAGCGGGAGCTGGATCTCATCGTCCGGATCGGCTATGTGCTCGGCGGGGTGTTCGGGTTCGGGGCGTTCTGGCTCGGGAAGCTGATCGGGCTGTGAGGTCCCGACGCGGCCGCTACGGCACGACGGTGAACGCGCCGGTCTGCGTCCCCGCCAGCGTGCCGGAGAACGCGCGGAGCGTGTAGGTGCCGGCGTTGTCGATCCGGAGCCCGTCGAAGGCCGCCACCCCGTTGACGGCATTCAGGGTCACGTTGCAGCAGAGCACGCCGCTGGTCCCGCCGAGGCCCAGGATGACCTGAATCGGCCCGGTATACGTCGTGGCGACGTTGCCGCTCGCGTCTTCGGCCTTGACGACCGGCTGTGTCGTGAACGGCACGCCCGCACTCGCGCCCGAGGGTGGCGTCGTGAACGACAGCTTGACCGCGACGATCTGATCCGTCTGATCCGGCGGTGGCGATGTCGTGAGTCCGTCGGAAGAGCATCCGGCCCCGGCAACGAGCAATGTCGCTGCGGTAAGGACGGCGCTGCGAAGACGTCGGGTCATCTGACCTCCACTATGGTGGTGTCGACTCGTGCGGCGGGAAGGCGGCCCCACCCCTCCCACGCGGCGGGGGCGAGCACGTGGCGCAACGCAGGATGCGCCGCGATGTGCATCGTGTCCAGCGCGGCTCGGTAGCCGGGGCGCGTGGTGGTGGACAGCCGGCTCCCGACGAGCCGCACGAATCGCGCCGCCGACAGGCCGTCGTCGAACACCAGATACCACACGAGCGCGGGACCGTCGGGCGTCGAGATCACGCGATACCGGTCCCCGCCCCACCCGACCGCCGGCAGCTCATCCGGCCGGTTCGATCCACGGCTCTCGGCGATGAGCACGCGGGTTTCCATCTCGCCGAGCACGTCCTCGTGCAGCACCGTCCCGCCCGTGTCGATCACGACCTCGAGCGGCGCGTCGCCCCGCGCGTAGCGGTCCGGGTGCAGCACCTGTTCGGTGGACGCCGGCATGCGCGGACCATACGGCAGCGTGTCCGCGTGCCCTGATGCCGTCGCCCACCAGTGCATGAACTCGGCGCCGGCGACGTAGGGGAAGATGAGGGCCTCCCGCACGACGAGCGGCGCGCGGCCGAAGACCGGCATCGTCGCCTGCTTCTCGCGCACCTGGTCGCCGTAGAGTGACCAGAACTCGTCGCTCGCGCTCCGACTCGTGTCGGGGGAGTAGATCGCGAGTGACGCGACGGTGGCCTGGCCCTCGAGCACCGCCTGCGCGGCGGTCAGGCGGTCGTTGCTCCGGAGATCGTGGAAGATGGAATCGAGCGGGAGGTACTGGCCCTGGAGCGCGTGGACCATCTCGTGCGCCATGACGAGCCGGAGCTGGTCGCGCGGACTGCCGGAGACGCCGAAGAGCATCGCCGAATCGGCGTCATAGTAGCCGATCACCTGCTCGCTGAGCAGATCGAGCAGCAGCGACTTGAGGTGGACCGAGTCGGGGAGCAGCCCGAAGAGCTGATAGGCGGTTTCCATGCCGGCCGCGCGCGCGGCGGGCAGCTCGTCGTCGAGCTTGGCCGCGAGATACGCCCGCACCTGCTGGCGGCTCCGCATCGCGACCCTGGGCGCCGACCGGAACCGCATGCCCGCGGCCCGCTCGACCGCCGGCACGAGACTGTCGACGACGCTGCTGGCGGACTGCGTGCCGGGCGGCGTTCCCCGGCAGGCGAGCGCGGTGCCCAGGGCCGCGACGAGGACGACGCCGCGCCCCTTCACCACCCGAGCACGGAGGTGCGATACCACGCGATGATCGCCGGCCCCGCGAGCGCGGTCGCGGCGGCGCCGAGGGAGAGGAAGATTCCGAAGGGCACGAGCTTGCCGCGCTTGACCAGCGTGATCGGCACGAAGATCAGCGTACCCAGCAGGGCGCCGAGGAAGATCGTGAGCAGCACACCCTGCCAGCCGAGGAAGGCGCCCACCATCGCCATCATCTTGATGTCCCCGCCGCCCATCGCGTCCTTCCGGAAGATCCAGGTGCCGATGGCGCCGACCAGCCAGAGCACGCCGAATCCCACGACGGCGCCGAGCACCGCGTGGCCGAGTCCCGGCAGCCCGTCCGGCACGGCGAAGAGGAGCCCGATCACCAGACCGCCGAGGCTGAACTCGTCGGGAATCAGGTAGGTCCGGGCATCGGTCATCGCGATGCCGAGGAGGATCGTGAAGAAGACGGCACCGCTCAGTGCCTCGAGGGTGAGGCCGTGACGCCACGCCATTCCGGCCCAGATGAGCGCGGTCGCGAGCTCGACCAGGGGATACATCGCCGAGATCGGCTCGCCGCAGTTCCGGCACCGCGCGCGGAGGATGATCCAGGAGAGCACCGGGATGTTGTCCCAGGGCTTGAGTCCGGCGCCGCAGCGCGGGCAGCGTGAGGGCGGCCGCACCACCGACTGGTCGGCCGGCCACCGCAGGATGCACACGTTGAGAAAGCTGCCGATCACCGCGCCGAGGAGTCCGGCGATGAGGACGACGAGCCAGGTGGGAAGATCAGACGTCACGCAGGGCCTCGTAGAGAAGGATGCCGCTCGCCACCGCGACGTTGAGCGACTCGGCGCCGATCCGGATCGGAATCGAGACGCGGCGGGCGGCGCGGGCGGCGAGGGACGGGCTGACGCCGGCGCCCTCGTTGCCCACGACCATGGCGACGGCCCCCACCGCGCGGACGTCCGCGCGGTGGAGCGCCTCACCGTCGGCCGCGGTTACCCAGAGCGCGGTGCCGCGCGCCGCCGCCCACTCGAGCATCGCCTCCTCCGTCGCCGCGACCACGGGAAAGCGGAAGGCCGCTCCCATGCTCCCGCGGAGCACCTTCGGATTCACCAGGTCCGCCGTGCCCTTGAGGGCGACGACGCCGGCGGCGCCGAGTGCATGTGCGGTCCGGAGGATCGTGCCCACGTTGCCGGGATCCTGCACGGCGTCGAGCACGAGCATGACGCCGGGCCCGGCAGGAAGCTCGTCGAGCGTCCACCGGCGCGGCTCGATCACGGCGACGATGCCCTGGGGATGCTCGGTGTCGGCGAGCTCGTCCAGCTCCGCGAGGGACAGCTCCTCCAGCGGAATGCGGCGCGCCGCCAGCGCTGCTTTAAGCGCCGTCCCGCGCGTGGTACCTTCCAGAGCCGGGGATACCGCGGCGCCGCGGATCGCGACGCCCGCGGCGAGCGCCTCCTCGACGAGACGCACCCCTTCCGCAAGCGCCAGGCCGCGCCGCTCGCGGCCGCGCCGGCGGCCCAGATCCCGGATCATCGAGTGCAAGGAGCCGCTCATGTCAGCCTTTGCCCGCATCGCCGGTTCGCTGCTCGTAGTTGTCGCCGCGTCGTGCGCGCCGTCGGTGCAGCAGGAAGTGCAGATCGGCAACGACTACGCCGCCCAGATCGCCCGCGAGATGCCGCTCATCGGCGACGGCGCGGCCACGTCCCTCTTCACGCAGGCGGTGAGCCCGCTCCGCCGCGTGGCCCAGCGCCAGGATCTCGCCTGGGACTTCCACATCGTCAACTCCGACCAGGTGAACGCCTTTGCCGTGCCCGGCGGTCATGTCTACGTCTTCCGCGGGCTCATCGCCCGGGCGCAGCACTACGACGAGTTCGCCGGGGCCGTGATGCACGAGATCGGCCACGTCGACCTCCGGCACTCCGCCCAGCAGATGGGACAGCTGAATGCCGCGAACATCGGCGTCAGCCTGGCCTACATCCTCCTGGGCCGGCAGCCGAGCCAGGTCGACCAGACCGCGGTCGGCGTCGCGGGGAGCGTGGTCTTCGCCAAGTTCAGCCGCGACGACGAGCGCGAGGCCGACTCGATGGCGGTGCTCGGCCTCACCCGCGCGGCGATCGATCCCGGAGGGATCACGCGCATGCTGCAG
>JAICUF010000066.1 GCA_025935995.1 Gemmatimonadales bacterium | reverse complement strand
GCCGAACTGCCCGGCCAGCCCCTTCCGCAGGAGCTCGGCGCCGTCGGCCGCCTCGGCGTACTGCATGCGCTTCGAGAGCTGGTGGGCCAGCTCCACCGGATAGCCCAGCGCGCGCATGCCGTCGAGCAGCGCGTTGGGCGCGCGATAGTGCTGCACCACGCAGGTGATCGCGGCGCGAGTCCGGTCGTAGCGGCCATAGACGTAGTCCAGCAGCTCCTCGCGGCGGTCGTGCTCGATGTCGAGGTCGATGTCGGGCGCCTCGGTCTGCCCGTCCACGCGCGCGTCGGAGAGGAAGCGCTCGAAGAGGAGCCCATTCGCTACCGGGTCCACCGCCGTCACGCCGAGACAATAGGCGACGGCCGAGTTGGCGGCGCTGCCCCGCCCCTGGCAGAGAATGCCCAGCTCGCGCGCCTTCCGCACCGCGTCCCACATCACGAGAAAGAAGCCGGAGAAGCCCAGCCGCTCGATCACCGTGATCTCGTGGTCGAGCTGCGCGCGCTGGGCCGGCGTGACCTCGCCCCAGCGCTCGCGGGCGCCGTCCTCCACGCAGGCGCGCAGCCAGGAGACGTCGGAGTGATTCCCCGGCACCGGGAAGTGCGGCAGCGGCGGTCGCATCCACGCGAGCTCGAAGCGGCACCGCTCGGCGATCGCCACGGTGGCGGCGAGCCCTTCGGGACGGGCGGCCCACTCGCGCGCCATCTCCTCCCGCGGCGGCAGCCGCCAGTGGCCGCTCGGCAGGAGCAGGCCCTCGTCCGCCGCCTGGTCGAGCGTGCGGCCGGCACGGAGCGCGGTGAGCATGTCGTGCACCAGTCGGCCGGTGCGATCGAGATAGCGCGGGTTCCGCGAGACCGCCCACATCACGCGCTCGCCTTCCGCGAGCTCGATGAGCGCATTCACCAGCGCCGACTCGCGGACCCCGGTCCGGTGGCACTGCACCTCCACCGCGAGCCGCTCGCCGAAGACCTCGCGGCAGCGGGCCAGCATGCGTGCGGCCTCGATGCGGCGGCCGGCCAGGAGGTGCGAGCCCAGTGCGCCCGAGGGTGGGCCGGTGAGGGCGAAGAGTCCCGTGCTTCGTGCCGCGACCTCGCTCCATGTCACTGATGCGGCACCCCGCACGGCCGCGGGATGTTCGCGGTCCCAATGCGTGAGCTCGCCCACGCGCGCCCGGGTCACCAGCGCGGCAAGGTTCCGGTAGCCTTCCTCGGTCTCGACCAGCAGCGCGACCGGATGTCCGTCCACCATGAGCTCCGCGCCCACCACCGCCTTCACCCCGCGCCGCTCGGCCTCGAGGACGAAGCGGGGCAGGCCGCCCAGGTCGGCGGCGTCGGTGAGGCCGATGGCGGGATAGCCCAGGTCGGCGGCGCGGGCGGCCAGCGCCTCGGGCGTGACGGCGCCGTCGCCGAAGGAGAAGGCGGTGCGGGCGCGCAGCTCCACGAACGCGCCGCCCGCCGCGCTCAGCGCCACTCGCCGATCTCCTGCCACTCGCCGCTCCGCGCATCGCGCGAAAGGAGGACGATGGCGCCGTCGTGGCGGACGCAGCAGTAGAGCTCCACGGCATAGGGCTCCTCCCACTGGCCGCCGGAGATGCAGTCGGGACCCGAGGCGGTGACGAGCTCGTGCCACTCCGCCGCCGCGCCGCCCGGACCCGCCCGGTAACGCAGCGGCGCCGCGAAGCCGCGCCGGTCGGCGGTGATCGCCTCGACCGGCACGGGCTCGGGCCTGAGATGCAGCGCGAGCGCCGGCTCGGTGTCGTCCGGCCCGATCTGCGGCCGGGCCCACACCAGCGCGGGCGGCTGCTCCACCCAGCGGGTGCGCCGTGCGAGGAGCGGATGCCGCGAGTTCTCCGGGGTCACCACCACGCTGCCCTGATCGAGGATCCGGGCCAGTGCCTCCTCCGCCACCTGCGCGGTGCCGAAGCCGCGGTCGAGGACGTCGCCCTGGACGATCTCGGAGCGCGCGGCGCGGTCCACGCGGAGGAAGACGCCGGTGACCGCATCGGGCAGCCGGATCCGCTCGAGCACGTCGCGAATGAGGCGCATCCAGGTGCGCTGGCTCGCGTTGGCGCGCGACGGCGCGAAGGGCTGCTCCACCGTGCCGCCGCCGGCCAGCGCGAAGGCGAGCGTGAAAGCGGTGGCGCCCTGCCCCGTGTCGCGGAGCGCGGCGCACACCGTGCCGGCGAGCCCGTTGATGGCGAAGAGGAGCCGCTCGGGATCGCGGAGGGCGTAGTCGCTCCACTCGAGCGACGCGTCGGGCAGCGGGCGAATGGTGGGATCGAAGAGCCGCCGCGGGTCGTCGGCGCGGGCCAGCCGCCAGAGTCCCACGCCGTCCTGACCGAAGCGCACCGCGACCGCCGCGAGATCGAGACGCGCGAGATCGCCGCAGCGCTCGATGCCGGTGCCCTCGAGCAGCCGGGCGAGCGCCGGATCGGGGCCCAGTACGCCGATCTCGTACGGGGCGAGGAAGGCGCGCTCGCCCCCCGCCGGCACTTCGACGATCGGCTCCTCCGCCCCGAGCGATGCTACTTCCGCGGCGATGGCACAGCGCGCGATGCCGGCATGCGGCTCGGATGAGCCACCACGCTCCGCCAGGAGCACCAGCAGCGAGCGGGCGAGGCCGCGCGCAGGCAGGCCGCGCGCATCGGCCCAGATCAGCCCCCGCGCATCGTCCGCCCGTACCCTCGGCGCGGCCGTGAGCAGCCGCGGCGCCAGCTCAGCGGCGCTCCCCCCGGCGGTCGGGCCAGCCAGTCTCGACAGACAGACGAAGGTCATCGCGCCACAGCGAAAGGGAGATCGTTTCGTGCGCGAACCAGCCCGAGGCCCGCGCTTCCACCTGCACCTTCACGGCACGGATCTCGTCCGCGTCGCCCACCCGGCTCCGACGCCAGGCGTATTCGGCCAGCAGGGGACGGGACACCAGCCGGAGCGCGGCCAGCGCCGTCGCCCTCGTGAGCAGCACCAGCGCCGAGGAGCCCTCGCGCGCCGCGCGCGAGAGCCGCACCAGCTCGGTCGTCTCGGGATCGAGGCCGTCGAGCACCACGAGTGCAAAGCCGCCCGAGCGGGCCAGCTCCTCCGTGGCACGAAGTCCCGCCATGGGTCCGCTCGGGCGGACCAGTACGGGGGCCGCGCGCCAGCAGGCGCCCGCTACCGTGTGCCGCGCGTCGATCCACGCCGCCCGCTCGCCGCCCGCGACGGTGTGCAGCGCGGCCGCACGGAGGAGCGCCGCCGATCCGATGGCCGGCGCCCACACCGAGAGCCGTCCCCGCTGGAAGCCGCCGCTGGGCAGGATCCGGTCGAGCCCCGCGATGCCGCTCGGCACCGAGCTCCAGCCGCGTTGCGCAGCGGGAAGCGCATCGGGAAAACGGGCGGCGAGGAGCACGCGTGCGGCGGCGGAACGGCTCATGACACCTCAGGTTTTACCGAACAAAAACCGAAGACAGAGCATACCAGAAAACCGCAGGCCGGGCAAGCGACGGCCTATTACGGCATCATCGTTTCATTCTTCGTTCATCGTGACGACAGCAAGGCCATCACGCAGTTCGCCAATGGCTTGCGGCCCGACTAGAGCGGCCGCCACTCCTCCTCGCCGATGCCGGCGAACGACGAACCTTCTGGCCGAACGATGGGCGGAAGTTCGGTCGCCACCGCCGGCGCCTCGGCCGCCTGGCCGCCCGGTCCAGCCGCTTCCCTCAGCTCGATCCAGAACCGCGTGCCCCAGCCCGGCTCCGACTGCACTCCCACCCGGCCCCCCATCCGCTCGACCGCCGCCCGTACCACGGCGAGACCGACACCGTTGCCGGGATACGCCTCCGCATCGGGCAGCCGCTCGAACAGCCGGAAGAGCCGCCGCTCCTCGCCCTTCTGGATCCCGATGCCGTTGTCCTCCACCGACAGCCGGGCCCGGCCATCCACCTGCTCCATCCAGACGAGGACCCGGGGCGGGACATCGGACGGCACGTACTTGATCGCGTTCCCGATGAGATGCGTCACGGCCAGCGTGAGGAGCTGCCGATCGCCCGCCACCGGCCCCGGCGCGGGCTGCGCGACGATGCGCACCCGGGCGCCGCTGGCGGTGAGGCCGGGCTCGAGTCCCTGCAGGGCATCGCGCACCACTTCGTCGAGCTGGACGTCGTTGAGCCGGATCGGTCCGCGGAGCACCTGCGAATACTCGAGCAGCGCGGCGATGCGGTCATCCATCTGCTGCGCCGCGCCGAGCACCCGGCTCCCGTATTCATCGTTGGCGCGTCGGCGCGGCTCATCGGGGCCGGCCACCATGAACCAGACGTACTCGCGGATCGCCGCGAGCGGCGCCCGGAGGGTATCGATCACCTCGGGGTCGAGCACCATCGGATCGGAGGCCGAGGCCGCGTCCCCGCGCCCGGGCAGAGCCGGGCCGCCGGAAGCCGGGGCCGCGCTGTCGGACGCCGGCGCCGCCGGCATTCCCGCCCCGTTGGTGCCGGGCAGAACCTGCGCCACGGTGACCGCCACGAAGCGCTCGCCCGAGGACGTTTCGACCGGGGAGTACTGCTGGACGTAGGCCTCCGAGCGATCGCCGTTCCGGACGGCCGGACCGCTCAGGCGGGTGACCGTCTCGCCGCTCTCGAGCGAGCGGAGCAGCTGGGCGCGATCGAGGAACGGCATCGTCGGCACGGCGCCCGCTTCGCCGCGGCGCTCGACCGGGACGCCACTCATCAGGCCGAGTGCCCGATTCCACCAGACGAGGTTGGCCTGGCCATCCGCCACCGCGACGCCCTGCGCCACCGAATCGAGCGCGGCCTCGAGCATCCCCAGCGCCTGCGCGTCACGCTCGGCCTTGGCGCGCAGCTCTTCGTAGACGCGTCCCGCCTCGCTGCTCTCGGTGGCACGACGCGAAGCATCACCCGTGACGAGCGATGCGCGCCGCTCCGCCGTGGCCGCGGCGGTGAGGGCGGACTCGACCCGCGCCTGGAGCCAGTCGACCCGCGAGGAAACGAGGAAGACGAGCGCGAGGAGCACGACGGTCAGCACGACCAGGTCGGTGACGGTGGGCGGGCCGGGCGGGGTGCCCAGCAGACCGGGCGCGGCGAGAGCATAGATGACAGCGATCGCGGTCGCCGCCGTGCCGCCCACGATCCGGCCGCGCAGCGCGGCAAAGGCGACCGCGACACAGAAGAAGGGAGCCGGAACCAGCCGCACCCCGCCCAGCCACGCGAGGAGCCACAGCGCTACGCACACAAGGAGCGTGACGAGAGGTCCGACGACCCGCGCCCATACCCCCCGATCCGGCACCTCGATGTCCGCAGCCATGCATACCCCCGGCACGGGGCTCCGGTCGCCGCTCGACCACATGCCTGCGGACGCCGGAGCCTCAGGGGTTAATCTCTCCCTCCGGGCCAGAAGCGCAACTCCCGCGCGCCGTTAGAGGCCGCTCATCGCCCGGCCCAGCCGGCGGAGCGGCCCGGACGGGCTGCCGAGGTCATGCTATTCATTGCGCGACTCTGGCGTTTGACCAGACGGCGCGGAGCCGAAAATGCCGCGCGCGGCCGCCGCGACCCGCCGGCCAGCGTGCAGTGAACCGGTTGCGCCGCATGCATTTCCCGCTGTCGCGGGTGCGCATCGACGGCGGCGTGCCACGATCGGCACGAATCTCGCCCTGAGCCGACGCGGGTTATATCCACCGCATCGCCGCTATCACTTCGAGTGTGCCCATGTATCGCATCGAGCTGGCTCCCGGTGAGGAAGCGCTGTTCAAGTCCATTGACGAGATGGCCGCCGGCATCGCCAACGGCGTCATCCAGTCGACCGCGCGGATCTGGCATCAGACGAGCGCCAAGTGGCTGCCGATCGAGTTCCATCCTCACTACAAGATCGCCCTGACCAAGGGTCCGCAGGCCGCACCACGCGCCGACTATCGCGAGGCGCCCGGCGTGGCGGGACCTGCCGCCGTGCACGAGCGGCCGATCTTCGAGACGGCCGCGCCGCGGCCCCTCTTCGAGTCGCCGCTCATCCCGGTCGCGCCGGTGCCGCTGTTCGAGCGTCCGGTTCCGGCGGCGCAGCATGGCGAGGCCCCGACCGGCGTCGCGCTCACGCTGGCCGAGCCGGCGGTGGAGGCGGATTCGCTGGGCGCGGACTTCATCGAGATCAACCCGACGCGCGGACGCGGCCGGACCTGGACGGTCGGCGCCGCCGCCGCGGCCGCGGTGGTGCTCCTGGGGGGCGGTGCCGCCTTCTCGGCCTTCCGTTCCTCGCGGAAGCCGGCGGCCCCCGCGCCGCGCACGGTCACCGCGCCGACGACGCCGGCGAGCTACGGCGCGCAGCCGGTCGTCACGCCGCCGACGACCACGCCGTCGTTCGGCTCGCACACGAGCCGCCCGGCCGACGACAGCGTCGCCGCCACCCGCTCGACGCCCGACAAGATCGCCGACGCGCCGCACATCGTGGACGCGCCCAAGCTCTCGATGTCCTCGTTCTCGCTCTCGGATTCGGACCGCCCCGCCTCCGATCGGCCGAGTGGTGGTGTCTCGCCGGCGGGCCTCGTCGCGCGCTATGCCGCGTCGTACGAGGACGCGCGCTCGGAGCTCGATCGCGGCATCCGGCTGGCCGGGCTCAGCAGCATCTTCGCCTCGTCCCGGCTGGTGCCGGGCCAGGTCGCCAGCGCGCGCTCGACCATCGCCGGCGTGGCCAACCTGATCCGGGTGTATCGCAAGCGGAGCGCGACCATCGAGCAGGCGTACCGGGACTCGGTGAATCTGCTGACGCGGCAGCTGGGCTGGACGCCGGCGCAGATCGCCGTGTGGGAGAGCCGGCCCACCCAGCTCGAGGCGCCCGAGGTCGGCGCGATGGCCAATGCGCTCCTCGACGCGATGGACGACCTGCTCGGCGTGCTGAGCGCCCAGGAGGGCGGCTATCAGATCAGCGGCAACTCCATCACGTTCAGCGAGCCGGCCGCGGCGCGGGAATACGGCACGGCGCGGCGCCGGCTGAGCGGTCTGATCGGAAGCGGGGCGGATTCAGGCACGCCCGCCGGGCGGATTCTGAAGGCGCTGGGTCGCTCGCTCCCGCCGGACGACAAGGGTGCCTGAGCCCCCCGGTCACCGGTCTTGAAGGTCCAGAGGGGCACCTGCGGGCGCCCCTTCTTCATTTGGTGATTTGCCGCACCGCCCTCCCCCCTCGGAGCCGTTAGGTTGCAAGCTGCATCCGATCGGTTCAAGTCTTTGTGTTTTGCAATCTTATCTCCTGGGGGACCTACCGATGGACAAGCTCAGACTGGGCGGCCTTGCCGCCTTGACCGTAGCGCTCGGGCTCGGCGCCTGCTCGCACACGACCGTCGAGACTCCGGCGCCCGCCGCCAGCACCGGCGCCACCGTGACCACCACGACCACAGCGAGCGCCGATACGACGGCGCGCCGCGACTCGGCCGCGGGCTACCAGGCCTCGGGCACGACGACGTCGACCACGGTCGCGACGCCGTCCACCTCCGCCACCGTCGCCACGCCCTCCACGTCCGCCACCGCCAGCGTGAGCACGACGACGCCATCGACCTCCACCACCGTGTCGACCAGCGGCAACATGAGCGGGATGTCGATGAACGGCGCGCAGACGCTTGCCTTGTCGGGGCTCAACAACTCGGGCTTCACCGGCAACGTAGTGCTCACCGACATGGGTGATCATACGGGCGTAGCCGTCACGCTCAACTCGCCGGCCAACACCAACGCGAGCGCCGATCACAACGTCGCGATCCGCAGCGGCACCTGCGCCGCCCCGGGCGACAAGGTCGAGGGCCTGCACGACGTCGAGGGCAACGGCCAGGCGTCGAACAGCCAGGTGAACATGCGCCTGAGCCAGCTGGCCGACGGGCAGCATGTGGTCGTCGTCAACGAAAACCCGGGTGACCGTGCCATCGCGTGCGTGGCCATCCCCAGCCGGTAAAGGTCGCATCATGCCTTCACAGAGACTCATCGCCTGCCTCGCGCTCGCCGCGGGGCTCGGCGCCTGTCACAGCAACGCTTCCGACACGGACACTACACCGACGCCGGCCTACAAGGCGGCGGCGGGCGACAGCGCGGCCAGCGCGCGGACGGTGCAGCTCCAGTCGGAGAACAACTCCGGCATCACCGGTACCGCCACGCTCACGCCGGCGGGCGCGGAGACCCGCGTGACGCTCACGCTGGTCCCGCCCGCGGGCGCCGGCGCGAGCGGCCAGTCGCACATCGCGCACATCCACACCGGCACCTGCGCCGCCCCCGGCGAGATCGTCGCGCCCCTCGGGACGGTGACGGCGTCGGGCCAGACCTTCGCACCGCTCACCAAGACGGTGAGCATCGCGGCGTCGACGTTGACGGACGGCCAGCACATCGTGGCCGCCCACGCGACCGAGGACCCCTCGAGCGCGACCGTGGCCTGCGCACAGCTCAGCTCGATGTAGTTCGCGCGCGCAACGGCGCGCAGGAAAACCGGCGGCCGGAGCACTCGCTCCGGCCGCCGGTTTTCTTTCGAGCCGTTGGGACGTCTATACGTTGTCCGGATTCCGCGTTACGTTACCTCGTTCCGACCATCGCCTTCACTTCGACGCCCCCCGCGGAGCACGCCTGTGGAACGACGCGAATTCCTTCAGTACAGCGGTCTCGTGGCCGGTGCGCTGGCATTGCCGGTGCGCGGCGGCCGCCCCGACCTGCCCGGAGCGCTCACCCCCATTCCCGACGGCGACAAGAAGGACCTGGCCGATGCCGCGCTCAACGCTGCCCGGGGTGCGGGCGCGACCTACGCCGACGTCCGCATCGGCCGCAGCCTCTCGCAGTTCGTGAGCGCGCGCGAGCGGAAGATCCAGGGCGTCGGCGGCGGCGAATCCTACGGGGCCGGCATCCGGGTGATCGCCGAGGGGACCTGGGGCTTCGCGGCGACCAACGTGGTGACGCCGGACGGCCTCGCGGCGGCCGCACGGAACGCCGTCGCCATCGCGAAGGCGAACGCGAAGTTCCAGACGGAGCCGGTGCAGCTCGCACCGCAGAAGGGCTACGGCGTGGTGAGCTGGAAGACGCCGATCGAGAAGAACGGCTTCGATGTGCCCCTGGGCGAGAAGGTGGACCTCCTCCTCGCGGTGAACGACGCGGCCCTCAAGGCCGGGGCCAGCTTCGTCAACTCGCGCATCGCGCTCGTGAACGAGCAGAAGTACTTCGCGTCCACCGACGGCAGCTACATCGACCAGGACATCCACCGGATCTTCCCGGGCTTCAACGTGACCGTGGTGGACAAGGCGAGCGGCAAGTTCGAGAACCGCGGCTCGCTGAGCTCGCCGATGGGCATGGGGTACGAATACCTGTCGGCCCGGCCGGCCGGAAAGTTCGCCGGCCCCGGCACCGTCAAGTACGGCAGCTACTACGACATCATGGAAGACGTGCGGGTGGCGCCGGCGCAGGCCCGCGAGAAGCTGGGCGCGAAGTCGGTGGTCGCCGGCAAATACGACCTGGTGCTCGACCCCTCGCACGTCTGGCTCACCATCCACGAGTCGGCCGGACATCCGACCGAGCTGGACCGCGTGCTGGGCTACGAGGCGAACTACGCCGGCACCAGCTTCCTCACCCTCGACAAGTGGCAGAGCCACAAGTTCAACTACGGCAGTCCTCAGGTCACCATCGTCGCCGACAAGACCCAGCCCCATTCCCTGGGCGCCGTGGGCTACGACGACGAAGGGGTGAAGACGAAGGAGTGGACGCTCATCAGGAACGGCATCCTGGTGGACTATCAGAAGACCCGCGATCAGGCGCACATCCTGGGGCAGAGCGCCTCCGACGGCTGCTCCTACGCGCAGAGCTGGGGCGACGTGCAGTTCCAGCGCATGCCCAACGTGTCCCTGCAGCCCGGCACGAAGCCGCTCACGCCCACGCAGATGATCGCCGGCGTGGACCGCGGCATCTACATCGTGGGCGACGGGTCGTTCTCCATCGACCAGCAGCGCTACAACTTCCAGTTCAGCGGCAAGCTCTTCTACGAGATCAAGGGCGGGAAGCTCGCCGGCATGCTGCGCGACGTGGCCTACCAGGCCAACACCCGCGAGTTCTGGAATTCCTGCGTGCAGGTCTGCGACCGCCGCGACTACCGCCTGGGCGGCGCCTTCAACGACGGCAAGGGCGAGCCGCCGCAGTCGAGCGCGGTCTCCCACGGCTCGGCCACCGCCCGCTTCAACGGAGTGAACGTGCTCAACACCGCGAGGAAGATCTGATGCCCGCGCTCACGGAAGCCGAAGCGCGCGCCCTCCTGGAGAAGGTGCTGCGGCTCTCGAAGGCCGAGAGCTGCGAGCTGTCGCTGGGCGGCGGGACGTCGGGCAACATCCGGTTCGCGCGGAACACGGTGACGACGAGCGGCGAGACCGAGAACATGTCGCTCAACGTGCGATCGAGCTTCGGCAAGCGCTCGGGCGGCACGTCGGTCAACCAGTTCGACGACGCGTCGCTCGAGCGCGCGGTGCGCCGCGCCGAGGAGCTGGCGCGGCTCGCACCGGAGGATCCGGAGTTCATGCCGCCGCTCGGCCCGCAGACCTACATGGCCACCCCGGGGTACGTCGAGGCGACCGCCGCCATCACCCCCGAGTACCGCGCGGGTCTCGCCGGCGCATCCATCGCGGCGGCGAAGGAGAAGAACTGCGTCGCTGCCGGCTTCCTCGATGACGGCGCCCGCTGGTCGGCGCGGATGAACTCGGCCGGACTGTTCGGGTACAACCGATCGACCAGCGTCACCTACACCGTCACCGCCCGCACCACCGACGGGCTGGGCTCGGGGTGGGCCGGCCAGGACGCCAACGACGTGACGCGGATCGACGGCCCCGCTGCCGCGCGCATCGCCGTGGAGAAGGCGGCCGCGAGCCGGGACGCGCGCGCCATCGAGCCCGGGAAGTACACCGTCGTCCTCGAGCCGGCCGCGTCGATCGAGCTCATCCAGAATCTGCTCAACGTGGACGCCCGCTCGGCGGACGAGGGGCGGAGCTTTCTCTCGAAGTCGGGCGGCGGGACCCGCCTGGGCGAGAAGATGATGGACGAGCGGGTGACGATCTATTCCGACCCGGCCAACGCGGATGCACCGGACGGACCGTGGGTCGGAGACGGGCGGCCCACCCGGCGCACCGTCTGGATCGACAAGGGCGCCTATCAGAACCTGTCCTACTCCCGCTACTGGGCCGAGAAGCAGGGCAAGCCGGCGCTCCCCGGACCCAGCAATTTCATCATGGAGGGCGGAACGCAGTCGCTCGAGGAGCTGATCCGGAGCACGAGCCGGGGCCTCCTTGTAACCCGGACGTGGTACATCCGTACGGTAGATCCGCAGACGCTGCTCTTCACCGGTCTCACCCGCGACGGCACCTTCTACATCGAGGACGGCCAGATCCGGTACGCGGTGAAGAACATGCGGTTCAACGAATCGCCCGTGATCATGCTGAACAACCTCGACGCGCTTGGCCGGCCGGTGCGGATCCGGACGGATGAGACCGGGCAGCCGTCGCTGGTGCCGCCGATGCGGATCCGCGACTTCAACTTCTCCAGTCTGTCGGACGCCGTGTAACCCGAACGCCCGGCACGACCCCACCCCAGGGCCCCGTGGCAGGAGCATTCCGTGGAACGACGTGACTTCGTGCAGTTCACCGGGCTGGCCGCGGGCGCCCTGGCGCTGGGCCGCCGGGTGCCCCACTTCAGCGGCTCCCTCACCCCGATTCCCGCGGGGGACCAGAAGGCACTGGCGGACGCCGCCCTCAATGCGGCACGGACCGCCGGGGCCACCTACGCCGACGTCCGGATCGGCCGCTACCTCAATCAGTTCGTCAACGCCCGCGACACCAAGATCCAGAACACCACGAGCACCGAATCGTACGGCGCGGGCGTCCGGGTCATCGCGGAAGGCACCTGGGGCTTCGCCGCGACGGCCGACGTCACCACCGACGGGCTCGCGCAGGCCGCGCGGGAAGCCGTCGCCGTCGCCCGCGCGAACGCGCGGGTGCAGACCGAGCCGGTCCGCCTCGCCCCCGAGAAGGGATACGGCGACGTGAGCTGGAAGACCCCGATCGAGAAGAACGCCTTCGAAGTGCCCCTCGGCGAGAAGGCCGACCTGCTCGCGGGCATCGGCGCGGCCGCGCTCAAGGCCGGCGCCAACTACATCGACTCCGGCCTCTTCCTGGTGAACGAGCAGAAGTACTTCGCCTCGACCGACGGGAGCTACATCGACCAGGATGTGCACCGGATCTGGCCCTACTTCAACGTCACCGTCATCGACCCGAAGACCGGGAAGTTCGAGTCGCGCGACTCGCTGAGCGCGCCGATGGGCATGGGCTGGGAGTATCTCTCCGGCCGGCCCGCGGGCAAGGTGGCGGGACCGGGCCCCCGGAAGTACGGCAACTGGTACGACATGCTGGAGGACGCCTCGCTGGCGGCGCCGCAGACCAAGGAGAAGCTGGCGGCGAAGTCGGTGGTGGCCGGGAAGTACGACCTCGTGCTCGACCCGTCGAACCTCTACCTCACGATCCACGAATCGGTGGGCCATCCCACCGAGCTCGACCGCGTGCTGGGCTACGAGGCGAACTACGCCGGCACCAGCTTCGCCACGCTCGACAAGTGGCAGAGCAAGTCGTTCAAGTACGGGAGCCCCGAAGTCACCATCGTGGCCGACAAGACCCAGCCCTACGCCGTCGGCACCGTGGGCTACGACGACGAGGGGGTGAAGACGAAGGACTGGACGCTGATCAAGGACGGGATCCTGGTGGACTACCAGAAGATCCGCGATCAGGCCCACATCCTGGGCCAGAACGCGTCGGACGGCTGCTGCTACGCCGACAGCTGGAACGACGTGCAGTTCCAGCGGATGCCGAACGTGTCCCTGCAGCCGGGCACCAAGCCGGTGACGCCGGCGCAGATGATCGCCGGCGTGGACCGCGGCATCTACATCGTGGGCGACGGCTCGTATTCCATCGACCAGCAGCGCTACAACTTCCAGTTCAGCGGCAAGCTCTTCTACGAGATCAGGGGCGGGAAGCTCGCGGGGATGCTCAAGGACGTGGCCTACCAGTCGAACACGCAGGAGTTCTGGAACTCCTGCGTCCAGGTCTGCGACCGCCGCGACTACCGGCTCGGCGGGACCTTCTTCGACGGGAAGGGCGAGCCCGGCCAGATCAGCTCCGTCGGCCACGGCTCGGTGACCAGCCGCTTCAACGGCGTGAACGTGCTCAACACCGCGAGGAAGATCTGATGCCGCCGCTCAGCGAGCAGGACGCCCGCG
>JAICUF010000191.1 GCA_025935995.1 Gemmatimonadales bacterium | reverse complement strand
GCGCCAGATAGACCCTCGCGGAATCGGCGTGGCCGCCGCGATCGAAGGCGAGGCCCAGGAAGAGCTGCGTGCAGACGGTGCAGGGGCGCGTCGGCAGGCCATCCGCGTCATTGTCCCCCCGCCGGAACCAGATCAAGGCGCTGTCGGCCTGGCCATCGGCCAGGGAGATCAGCCCGCGGGTGCGCGCGATCCAGGAGTAGCTGCGCCGGCGCTGGAGGGAATCCACACTCTTCTCGTACTGGCTGAGCAGCTCCCGCGCGCGGGCCGGCTCGCCGACCTGCGCATAGGCCTGTGCCATGCGAATCCCGCCGTCCTGCTCGGCGGGATCGCCGCGCAGCGGGTGCTCGCGAAGCACGGTATCGAGCAGCGCCCGCCCGGCCGCCGCATCGCCGCGCAGATTCGCGGCCGCCAGGGCCCACGCGGCCGCCCCGGTGTATGGACTCGGCGTGGTGCCCCGAAGCCGCTGGAAGGCCTCGTCGCCCTGCGCGAAGATCCTGGCCGCGTCGTGCAGCCGGCCCCGGAGCACGGTGACGTTGCCGAGGGCATAGCGCGCCTGAAGGGCGGGCCGGGCCGACGCGGTATCCGCCTGCGTCTTCACCAGCTGCTCCGCCGCATCGTAGTCGCGCCGGTTCCAGAGCTCATCGAAGCGGAGCGGCACGGTCGGGAAAGAGCCGGCCTTGGCGATCTGCGCGATCACGCTGTCGAACTCGGCGTGCCGCCCCTGCTGCGTGAACTGCATGGCCATGTTGGAGAGGATCGTCGCGTTGCCCGGCATGCCTCCCAGCGCGAGGCGGTAGGCGCGCTCCGCTTCCGCGAACTGGCTCGCGTCGTCCAGGATCACGCCGAGGGAGTTGGCGGCGTCGTAATTCTGTGAGTCGAGCTGCACCGCACGGCGGAAGGCGGTGATGGCCTTGTTCCGGTCCGGCGCCACGTTCGCGTAGTACGCGCCCTCCACGTTGTACCGCTCGCGCTCGGGCAGCCGCTCGCGGAGCCGGAACGCGGCGGTGAGCGCGGAATCGGCGCGGGCCTGGCTGCCCGGCCCTCCGTACGTGAGGATGGAGTACGCCAGCTGCACGTACGCCATCGCGAAGCTGCTGTCCTTCCCGATCGCGTCGCGGAAGTACTGGATCGCGGCGGGGTAGTCGCCCTGGATGTCGTTGGCGTGGAGACCGGCGGCGTAGCTCTTGAGCGCGTCGAGGGAGCCGGTGGTGACCTGGTCGAGCCGCGGCGCGGCGCGGACGGCGCTCAGCGACTCGCCGATCTTCCCGCGGAGCGACTTGGTGAGCCGGTCCACGGCGGGGATGAGGTCACCGGCATCCTTGGCGGATTCGCGGTAGGACGCGAGCTCGTCGCCCGACTCGGCGGCCACGAGGCGCGCGGTGACGATGTAGCCGCCTCCGGCCGGCACCACGCTCCCCGCCACGACCGCCTTGGCCCCCGTGCGCTGCGCGATCTCCCGCGCCGTCGTGAAGTCCACGCGCGCCGTGTCTGGCCGCTTCATCTGCTCGAGCGCCGCGACCACCGCGCTCGTCGGCATCACGCGGACGGCATGGCTCTGCGACAGGTTGGTGCGCACCGCCTCGGCGATGGTCGAGCCGAGCGAGGAGTCGGCACCAGGGGCGTCAAAGGCGGCGACGAGCACCTTGTCGCTGGCGGTGAGCTTGCCGGAGGCGAGCAGCGAGCCGGCGGGACCGATGCCGAGGGCCCGGAGGGTCATGTATCCCGCCACCAGCAGCACGAAGACGATGCCCGCGATCACGCCGCCGCGGACGGTGCGGCTCCAGGACACGTGCGGGCTCGCCTTGATGGCAAGAGTCGCCATGGTGCCGTGGACGCCGCCGAGCGCCGGCGTGCCGCCGGGGGTGAAGGTCGGCGTCGCCGTGGCCATCCGGTGGGAGACGTACTGGCTGTACCCCGTCAGCAGAATCATTGGGAGGCCGAGCGCCATGACGGCGAGGGCCCCGGGAAAGACCCAGTCGGGGAGGCCGAGCGCCACGATGGCCGCGCGCGCGAGGATCGCCACGGCCAGGAAGGCCGCGGCGTACACGCCGAGCGCGCGGAGCAGCATCGGTCGGCCGCCCATCAGGATCCCCGGCACCGCGGCCTGCGGCGCCGAGGGCGACGCGACGACGTCGAGCCGTCGCAGGAGGTCGGTGGCGCTCGCGGGGCGCGCCTCCGGCTCCTTCGCGAGGCACTGCATCACGAGCGCGGCGAGCGTGGGCGGGCAGTCGGACCGGAGGTCGGTCACCGGCTTCGGCGCCTCGCTCATGTGCGCCACGAGCATGCGGTGCGGCGCGAGGCCGTGGAACGGCGACTGCCCCGTGAGCAGCTCGTACGCCATGCATCCGAAGGCGTAGATGTCGGCGCGGTGGTCGGTGCCCGGGTCGCCCGCCGACTGTTCGGGCGCCATGTACGCCGGCGTGCCGATGGCGGTGCCCAGCTGGGTCAGCGTGGCACCCGCCGGCGTCTCGGCGGCGGCCGCGATGGCCTTGGCGATCCCGAAGTCGGTGACGACGGCGGTGTGGCCCGAGAGGAGGACGTTGTCCGGCTTGATGTCGCGGTGGACGACGCCGCGCTCGTGGGCGTAGACCAGCGCCCGCGCGACGTCGCGGAGAATGCTCACCGCCTCGGCGATGGAGAGGGGGCCGCGGCCGAGCCGGGCGCGGAGGCTCTCGCCCTCGACGAAGGGCATGATGTAGTAGGGAAG
>JAICUF010000017.1 GCA_025935995.1 Gemmatimonadales bacterium | reverse complement strand
GTCCGGCCTGTCCGGCTATATCACCGGCCAGGTGCTCGTGGTCGACGGCGGGATGGTGCTCTGACGCAGGTCTCAATCTTCCATCGAGGATGACATGGACAACGTCGAAGAGAAGGTCAAGGACATCATCGTCGAAGAGCTTGGCGTCGAGCGCGACAAGCTGACCGCCGGGGCCAGCTTCATGGAGGATCTCGGAGCGGACAGCCTCGACACCGTCGAGCTGGTGATGGCCTTCGAGAAGGAGTTCGACATCGACATCCCGGACGAGGACGCGGAGAAGCTCCGCACCGTGGGCGATGCGATGAACTACCTCCATCAGAAGATCGGGAAATAGCTTGGCGCAGCGCGTCGTCGTCACCGGCCTCGGGCTGGTGACTCCGGTTGGCAACGACGTCGAGTCCACCTGGAGCGCGCTGCTGGCCGGCCGCTCCGGCGCGGCCCCGATCACGAAGTTCGACGCGGCGGCACTCCAGGTGCGCTTCGCCTGCGAGGTGAAGAACTTCGACCCGTCGGAGTACATGGACCGGAAGGAAGCGAAGCGCTACGACGCCTTCGTGCAGTTCGCGCTGGCCGCCGCGCATCAGGCCGTCACCCAGGCCGGCCTGGAAGGCCGCTTCCCCTCGCCGGAGCGCACGGGCGTCGTGATCGGGAGCGGGATCGGCGGGATGCGGACCTTCGAGGACCAGTGCTCGATCTACCTCACCAAGGGTCCCGACCGCGTGTCGCCGTTCTTCGTGCCCATGTTCATCCCCGACATCGCCGCCGGTCTCGTGTCGATCCGCTACGGAACGAAGGGACCCAACTTCGCCACGGTGAGCGCGTGCGCGTCGAGCGCGCACGCAATCGGCGAGTCGTACACGATGATCCGCGACGGCAAGGCGGATGCGATGATCACCGGCGGCGCCGAGGCGGCGATCACCGGGCTCGCCATCGCCGGCTTCCAGAACATGCGGGCCCTCTCCACCCGGAACGACGAGCCCGAGACGGCGAGCCGGCCCTTCGATCGGGACCGTGACGGCTTCGTGCTGGGCGACGGCGCCGGCGTGGTGATCCTCGAGAGTCTCGAGCATGCCGAGCGGCGCGGTGCCACGATCCTGGGCGAGGTCATCGGCTACGGCGCGAGCGGGGACGCGTTCCACATGACCTCGCCCGCGCCGGAAGGGGAAGGCGCCCAGCGTGCCATGCGCGCCGCCCTCGCCGACGCGGGCGTCGACCCGGCGGGTGTCGGGTACATCAACGCGCACGGCACCTCCACCGAGCAGGGCGACATCGCCGAGACGGAGGCGGTGAAGGCGGTGTTCGGGGAGCATGCGCGCCGGCTCGTCTTTGGCTCGACCAAGTCGATGACCGGACACCTCCTCGGTGCCGCCGGCGCGCTGGAGTTCGCCGTCTCCCTCATGGTGACGCGCACCGGGAAGATTCCGCCGACGATCAACCAGTTCAACGCCGATCCCGCCTGCGATCTCGACTCGGCGCCCAATCGCATGGTCGAGCGCGGCGTCGACGTGGCCATCAGCAACTCCTTCGGATTCGGCGGCCACAACGCCACGATCGCGGTTCGGGGCTGGCGCTAGCCGGCCACGCGCATGACCCGGGTCGGGATCGGCTACGACTCCCACCGCTTCACTGCCGGCCGCCCGCTCATCCTGGGCGGCCAGCGCATCCCGCACGACGCCGGCCTGGCCGGCCACTCCGATGCCGACGCCGTAGCGCACGCAGTCATCGACGCGATCCTCGGCGCCGCCGCTGCCGGCGACATCGGGACGCATTTTCCCGACACCGACCCTCGCTGGAAGGACGCCGACTCGATGGCGCTTCTGCGTTCAGCGCGGGACATCGTCGAGCGCCGCGGCTTCCGCATCTCGCAGGCTGACGTCACCGTCATCGCCGAAGCGCCGCGCCTTGGCGCCCACGCGGGCGCCATCGCCGCGGGGCTGGCCGACGCGCTCGGCGTGGCCGTCGGGGCCGTGGGTGTCAAGGCGAAGAGCAACGAGGGGATGGGCTGGATCGGGCGCGGCGAAGGCATCGCCGTGATCGCCGTCGCGACCGTGGAGGCCCGCTGATCGAGTCGCTGCTCCAGTGGCTTGCCGGGCTGCCCAGCGGACTGGTCTATCTCGTGCTCGGGCTCCTCGCCGCGCTGGAAAACGTCATCCCGCCGCTTCCCACCGACGCCGCCGTCGCGCTCGGCGCGTTCCTCAGTCACCGCGGCGTCACCACCCCGCTCGGCGTCTTCCTGGTGATCTGGACCTGCAACATGGCGGGCGCCACGGCGGTCTACATCGTGGCCCGGCGCTACGGCCGGCGGCTCTTCGCGACCGGCGCCGGCCGGCGGCTGCTGGCGCCGCGCGCCCTCGCCACGATCGAGCGCGAGTACCTCCGGTTCGGCGTCGCCGGGATCTTCATCGCCCGGTTCCTGCCGGGGTTCCGCGCGGTGGTGGCGCCGTTTGCGGGACTGGCCGCGATCAGTGCGTGGCGGTCGCTCATTCCGATGGCGCTCGCGTCCGCCGTCTGGTACGGCGCCATCACCATTCTCGGCAGCGCCCTTGGCGCGGAGTGGTCCTCGCTCGAGCGCGTCCTGCATCGCGTGAACGGCACCCTGGCGGTGCTCGGTGGTGCCGCAGCGATCGCACTCCTCGTCTGGTGGCTGCTCCGGCGGCGGCGGAGGGCGCGCCAACCCCTCTGGACGGCGCTGCACGGCGCGTTCGAGGCGACGCCCGGCTCGCTCCCGGGGCAGGAGGACGAGTCCCGCAGGGCGGCGGCCCTGCTGATGCTCGAGGTGGCCTACGCCGACCCGTCGCTCACCGCGAGCGACCGGGCGGCCGTGGCCGAGCGGCTTCGGCGCGAATGGTCGCTCCCGGCCGCCCCGCGCCAGACGCTCGAGGGCCAGCCGCATCCGGAGCGCTCGCGACTGGCGGCCTACCGGGAGCGCATTCTCGCCCGCTTCGGCGCGGAACGCAGGGTCGCGCTGGTCGAACGGATGTGGCGGGTGGCACTCGAGGGATGCGCGCCCGGCGATCACGCGGCGCTGGTGCTGCCCGCGGCGGCGCTGCTCGGGCTGACGCCCGACGAGGTGCAGGCGGCGCGAGCGCGCGTCGCGGGGCCGGCCGCGCCATGACGTCCGCGCTCGCGGAGCGCATCGACCGCGACTTCCTCCTGAACGCGTTCCGTGACTATCTCTCGCTCGAGGCCGGTCACAGCCCCACCACCATTACCGCATACCTGCGCGATCTCCGGCGCCTCGGCGAGTTCGGCTTGAGCCGTGGCGTCACGGCGCCGGCCGGCTTCACCCGGCCGATGCTCCGCGACTTCGTGTTTCTGCTCAAGGACCTGGGACTGAGCCCTGCGACCATTCGCCGGGCCATCTCATCCACGCGCACCTATTTCGGATTCCTGATCGGCGAGGGGTTGCTGCACGAGGACCCGAGTGACCGCCTGGAGACGCCGAAGCGGTGGCGGACGCTTCCCGATACGCTCGGCGTCACCGAGGTCGAGGCGCTGCTCGCCGCGGCCGCCACCGACCGACCCCTCGCCTGGCGGGACCGCGCGCTGCTCGAGCTGGCCTATGGAGCGGGACTCCGTGTGAGCGAGCTGTGCGGCCTCGGGCTGGCCGATCTCGTGCTCGACGACGGCCTGGTCCGGGTGATGGGAAAAGGCAGCAAGGAGCGGCTCGTCCCGATCGGCCGGGGTGTGATCGGGATCGTCTCCGTCTATCTCCACACCCTCCGCCCGGAGCTCGATCGCGGTGCGTCGCGCGGACGCGTCCTCCTCAATGCCCGCGGCGAACCGCTCTCCCGCGTGGGCGCCTGGGGCATCGTGAAGCAGGCCACCGAGCGCGCCGGGATCACGAAGCGGGTGACGCCGCACACTCTCCGCCACAGCTTCGCGACCCACCTGCTCGAGGGAGGCGCGGACCTCCGTGCCGTCCAGGAAATGCTCGGTCACGCGGACCTGTCGACCACGCAGATCTACACCCACGTCGACCGCGAGTACCTGCGCTCGGTCCATCGGCAGTTCCACCCGCGCGGTTGACGGCATGGACCTGCGATCGGGCACACCCGTCTGGCTCGCGAAGGTCCCGCCGGAGCCGCCGCAGCCCGATCTCGACGGCCCGATGGAATGCGACATCGCCATCGTGGGGGCAGGGATCACCGGCGCGCTCGTCGCGTGGCGACTCGTGCGCGCCGGTCACGACGTGGTGCTGCTCGACCGCCGCGAGTCGGGGCGGGGAAGCACCGCGGCATCCACCGCGCTCATCACCTACGAGCTCGACACGTCGCTCATCGAGCTTCGCCGGTCGGTGGGCCGGGCCCGCGCCGATCGGGCATACCTCGCCGCCGCGGCCGGTGTTCGCCTCATCGGGGAGACCGTCCGCGACAGCGGGGCCGACTGCGGGTACGAGGAGGTTCCCAGCCTCTATGTCGCGAGCGATCCCGCCGACGCCGCCGATTTAAGCCGCGAGTGCGCCGCGCGCCGGGAGTTGGGCCTCGCCGTCACCGAACTCTCGTCGGCCGAGATCGCCGACCGCTTTCCGTTCAGCCGGCCCGCGGGGCTTCTGTCCGAGCGCATGGCGCAGCTGGACCCGGTCCGTCTCACCGACCGTCTGCTGGACGCCGCGGCCATGGAGGGGGCACGGATCCGCACCGGTCCCGGTGCCGTGCTCGCGAGCATTCGGTGCGCGGATCGAGTGGAGCTGGTCGCCCCCGGTGGGGTGGTGAGGGCTCGTCGCGCGATCCTCGCCACCGGCTACGAATCCCAGTCGTATCTCGCGGCGCCGGTCGCGTCGCTCAAGAGCACGTACGTCATCGCGACGGCGCCGGCTCAGCCGCTCGGGGAATGGCCGCGTCATTGCCTGCTGTGGGAGACAGCCCGTCCATATCTCTATCTCCGCACCACGCCCGACGGCCGGGTTCTCGTCGGCGGGGAGGACGAATCGATCGTAGACCCGAAGCGTCGCGACGCGCTCATCCCGAAGAAGGCCGCGCGGCTCGCCGAGCGCGCGGCCCGGCTCTTTCCATCGATTGATTTCACGCCCGAGTTTTCGTGGGCCGGCACCTTCGCGGAGACTCCCACGGGGCTCCCGTGCATCGCCCCGCTGCCCGGGATGCCGGGGGTCTGGCTCGCGCTCGGTTACGGCGGGAACGGAATCACCTTCGGCGCCGTCGCCGCCGACATCATCTGTGCAGCGATCGCCGGCGCGCGACACGACGCCGAGGACCTGTTTCCGCTCCCCGCCTGATCACTGCTGGTCGATTCCCGCCGACGGCAGGTCGATGCGCTCGAGAATCCGTCCCAGCGGCGCGAGCAGGAGGCGGCATTCCGCCGCGATGACCACGAGTCCGGCCAGACCCGCCGCAACCCAACCCGCTGATCCAGCCGTCGTCCGCACCGCCCATGCGGCCACGCCGGCGGCGAGCGCCGCCGGCACCAGTGCGACCGTGAGTCCGAGGCCGTACGCCGCCATCACGACCACGTTCTGGCCGAGGCCCTCGATGCCGGCGGCGCGAGCGGGACCGATGCGCACCCACGCGGGGAAGAGGAGGGCGCCGCCGTTGAGCAGGAGCAGCCCCAGATAATTCACGGCCGGAAGGACGACGCACACGCCGAACGCGGCGAGGAGGCTGAGCTCGGGATCGCCCGTCATCCACGGTTCGCCGAGGAAGGCGGCAGCGGCGACAGCCGCGAGCATGAGCTGAATCAGCGTGAGGATCACGGCGGACCCGGCTACCTCGGCGCCGACGATGGCGGCGCCCCTCACCGGGTAGCTCCGCAGGAGCTCGAGCCGCTGAAGATCGGTCCGCAGATCGTTCCGTACCCACTGCGGTCCGATGATGACCGCGAATACCGCCCAGCTGCCGGCCAGCGCCCCCACTGCCGCACCGACGTTGCCCACGTGCCGCACTGCCAGTGCCGCCACCGCGACCACGACGAGCGCGAATCCGGCAGCGGTGCGGCGGAAACGGTCGGCGCGGCCCACCGCGATGATGTTCTTCCAGAAGAGCGCAGCAGCCGGCCGGCCTTCGGCGGCCAGGTGGAAAATCGGCGCGGCGGGAGCCTTGCCGTTCGACGGCCGGCCCGCGCCCCGGGTGGCCAGGCGCTCCGCGCGTCGCGCGGCTGCCTCCGCCGCCGATTCTTCGAACGATGCGTCCGCGTGCGTCACCCAGACGAAGTGCGCCGTGAGGAGCAGCAGCGCCGGAAACGCGTCCCTGAGCCAGAAAGCCGGATCGGTGGCTGCGGCCGGGCGGACGAGCATCCGGAACGGAAGCAGGACGAGGTGCGCGAGCGGCCGTTCAGCCGACCGCTCCAGCGCGTCCAGGAATGCATCAGTGCCGTGGCCCGCCGCTGCCGCGAGCGCCGGCGCGGCCGTCACGAGCGCGATTGCCGCCGCCAGCGCCGCGAGCAGGACTGCGGCGATGGTCCCCCATCGCCGCGCGATCGCGGCTCCCCGGTGTTCGGCCACGGCGGCTCGCGCGAGAGAGGCTCCGAGGCGGTGGAGCTGGAGGGTGGACAGAAGCATCCAGATGCCCGCCGCGTGAAGGAGCGCGACCGCGACCGTCTCAGACCGCGACAGCATCAGCGTCCAGATGAGCACGCTCCAGAGCACGGGCCCCTGCGAGTGAAACAGCTTGAAGCGGATCAGGGCGCGACGGGAAATGGGCGCGGGGAAGAGAAACTCGACTTCCGGCAGCGAGAACGCGAGCGCGACGCGGCGGCCCCCGAAGGCCCACGCCCACGCCACCGCCCACGACGTGAGGATCGCCATCACCAGCTCGCGGTGCATCCCTGCTCCGGGCGAGCGCCCCGACGGCGGCGCGGGCTGACGGACGAGGAAGACCCAGAGGAACGCGGCACCCAGCACGAATGCGAGCGCGTATCGCGGCGTCCGGAGACGCCCGGCCTTTCGCCGCACACGATTGGCTGCGCTCCGGACGGTGAGGTAGACGAGCGCGCGGCTCACCCGGCTCCCTCGCCGACGAGGGAAATGAACAGGTCCTCGAGCCCGAGCGCCGCCAGCTCCGGCCGCTCGCGCTTGATCTCGGCGATACTGCCGATCGCGACCGCCCGCCCCTCGCGCATGACGAGCACCCGAGTGCAGATCTCCTCGACGAGATGGAGCAGGTGCGAGCTGAGGATGACGGCGGCGCCGGTCGCCGCCCGGCCGCGGATCGTCTCCTTCATCCGGCGGATGCCCACGGGATCGAGGCCGGTGAGCGGCTCGTCGAGGAGCAGCGCCGAAGGCGAGTGGATGAGACCGCAGGCGATCGCGAGCTTCTGCTTCATGCCCCGCGAGAGCTCGCCGGGGAGCGCATGACGGCGGGGCAGCAGCTCGAGCTCGGAGAGGAGCGCATCGAGACGGCCCCGGACGTCGGTCACGCCGTAGAGCCGAGCCGTGAAGAGCAGATGTTCCTCCACGGTGAGATACTCGAAGAGGTGCGGCTCGTCCGGGATGAAGGCGAGCAGGGACTTGGCGCCGACCGGATCTCGTCCCACGTCGTGCCCGCCCACTGTGACTCGTCCGGTCGACGGAGCCAGGATGCCCGCGATGGCACGGATCGTCGTCGTCTTGCCCGCACCGTTCGGCCCCACCAGCCCCAGCACTTCGCCGGGTTCCACCCGGAAGCTCAGCTCACGGACGGCCGGGAAATCTCCATAGAGCTTGGTGAGGCCGCTGACCTCGATCACGTGGGACCTCCGCTCGGGGAGCTAACTCGTTCGGCGAAAAGCGAGTAGGCAGGATAAGTTACACCAGGCCCGAGGCGGGTGTCCTGAAACTTTCGCTCGGCGGCGTACGTCACCTCTTGAAACGTCGGTTCGCACCTCTTCACCGGGATTCTCCATGCGGAACTACTGGCTCAAGATCGCACTCGGCGTGCTCGTGATCTTCGCCATCGGGATGGGCATCGCGCGGGCCGTCGACAAGGGCCGCGATGCCGTGCATGCGATCGCCGAGGGAACGGGACCGATCACCGTCCCGCTGCTGGGCGCCGTGCCGTTCATTCTTGACGGTCACCACCTGGGCTCGGTCAGCCAGCTCACCATGTACCGCTCCGCCCCCAAGGTCCCGTCGTCCTTCCGTGTCGTCGTGAGCCTGCCCGATTCCGTTGCGAGCGACGTCCTGGCCAAGTGCATCATCCTCGTGGACCCCGAACGGAACAGCAGCGGCCGGCATTTCAACATCGACGCGAAGACGGCCTTCCGCTGCCTCACCCCCGCGGACAGCGCGGGGAAGGATCTCGAGCCCTTCGGGATGCTCGCGATACGCTCGCGCAGCGACAGCTTTCCGTTCCTGCTGGCGCGCGAGGTGATCCAGGACATCCAGACCGAATACTCGCGCGACGACGACAGCGTCCCCGCCGATCTTGGCGACTCGATCCAGGCATCGGTCCGGCGTGCGATGGACAGTGCGAACGCCAGAACGCACTAGCGCATCGACCCCCCTAACCCGCTGGACCTCATGGCCTTAGCTGGGTATAGCCGCCGCTGTCAATCCTTCCGGCATGACTTTTGACAGCGGCCCGGGCCGTGATTACGTTGGTTGATGCGATTCATCTCTCCCGCACCTCGCTCCCTGCCCGCGGGCCGGCCCTGCCGAGGCCGTTCATGACCGGCTCCACGCACGCGACCAAGTACATCTTCGTCACCGGCGGCGTCGTCTCGTCCCTCGGGAAGGGCATCGCCGCCGCCTCGCTGGGGCGGCTCCTGGTGGAGCGCGGCCTCGCAGTGACGATGCAGAAGTTCGATCCGTACATCAACGTCGATCCGGGCACGATGTCGCCGTTCCAGCACGGTGAGGTCTTCGTGACCGACGACGGCGCCGAGACCGATCTCGACCTGGGCCACTACGAGCGCTTCATCGATCGGTCGCTCTCGCAGCAGAACAACATCACGACGGGCCGCATCTACCAGACCGTGATCGGCAAGGAGCGGCGCGGCGAATATCTCGGCTCGACCGTGCAGGTGGTTCCGCACATCACCGACGAGATCAAGCTCGCCATTCGGCGCACCGCACCGGGGCACGATGTGGTGATCACGGAGATCGGCGGCACCGTCGGCGACATCGAGTCGCTGCCGTTCCTCGAGGCGATCCGGCAGTTCCGGCAGGAGGTCGGCCGCGACAACGCCCTCTTCATCCATCTCACCCTGGTGCCGTTCATCGCCGCCGCGGGCGAGCTCAAGACGAAGCCGACGCAGCACTCCGTGCGCGAGCTGATGCAGATCGGGATCCAGCCCGACATCCTCATCTGCCGGAGCGAGCAGCCCCTGTCGGCCGACATCAAGCGGAAGATCGCGCTCTTCTGCAACGTCGACTTCGGCTGCGTCGTCGAGAGCCCGGACGTGAAGTCGATCTACGAGATTCCACTCCGGTTCTTCGATCAGGGACTCGACCGCCAGGTGTGCGAGCGGCTCCGGCTCGAGACCCGCGAGCCCGACCTCGCCCCGTGGCGCGAGCTCACCGAGCGGATCCTCCATCCGCACGGCGCGGTGCGGATCGCCGTCGTCGGGAAGTACACCGACCTGCACGACGCCTACAAGTCGGTGAACGAAGCGCTCATCCACGGCGGCGCGGCCAACGACGTGCGGGTCCAGCTCGAATGGATCGCGAGCGACCGCTTCAGCGATCAGGGCGCCGCGGCGCGGCTGCTGTCGGGCTTCGACGGGCTCCTGATTCCGGGCGGCTTCGGCGAGCGGGGCGTGGACGGCATGATCGAGGCGATCAGGTGGGCCCGCGAGAACGGCCTCCCGTTCTTCGGCATCTGTCTCGGCCTCCAGGTCGCGATCATCGAGTTTGCGCGGAACGTCTGCGGGCTGCCCGACACCAACAGCACCGAGTTCGAGCCGGAGTGCGCGTCGCCGGTGATCTCGCTCATGCAGTCGCAACGCGACGTCTCGACTCTCGGAGGCACGATGCGACTGGGCGCCTACACGGCGCGCCTCCGGCCCGGCTCGAGGGTGGCCCAGGCCTACGGCACGCAGGAGATCAGCGAGCGCCACCGCCATCGCTGGGAGGTGAGCAACGCGTACCGCGACGTGCTCGCCGAGTACGGGCTTCGGCTCTCGGGCCAGTCGCCCGACGGCGGGCTCGTCGAGGTGATCGAGCTGCCCGACCATCCGTGGTTCCTGGGCTGCCAGTTTCACCCGGAGCTCAAGAGCCGGCCGACGCGGCCGCATCCGCTGTTCAGCGCCTTCGTGGCCGCCGCGCTCCGGCGGCAGGAAGAGCGCCGCACGCCGGCCGCGCCGGCCGAACTGGCGGAGCTCACGCGCTGATGCGCGTTGGCGCCCGCGGCCGGGCGGCGTGGGCGACGACGCTTCTCGCCGCGCTCGCCGCCGCCTGCGGCGGCTCCGGAGCGCATCCGACGGCCACGGTGCAGGCGCCGGACAGCGCCGACCAGCTCCTGATCGGCTTCTCGCACTATCTCACCAGCGACGGCATCCGCCGGAGCCTGGTGAACGCGGACACCGCCTATTTCTTCGAGAACACGCAGCTGACCTCGCTGCGACGGCTCAAGGCCGTGTTCTACGACCGGAATGGCGCGGAAGCATCCCGCCTCACCGCGGACAGCGCGTCGTACCGATGGCAGGACGGCTCCATGAATGCGGCGGGCAGCGTCGTGCTCGTCTCGCCGGACGGGCGGCGCCTCACCACCAGCGCCCTCCGGTTCGATCAGCCGAGCAATACCATCAGCACCGATCAGCACTTTACGCTCGTTCGCGGCTCGGAGCACCTGGAAGGCGACGGCTTCCGGTCCGACCCCGATTTCCGGAACGTCGCGGTAAGCCGGCCCCGCGGGGTCGCGGCCGATACGCTGCTGCTGCCGGGCCAATGAGGCGACGTCTCGCGCTCACGGCTGCGCTCGGTGCGGTGCCCGCCGCGGGCCTGGCCCAGGCACCCGCCGCCCAGCCCTGCCGCGTGCAGATCGTGTCGGTCGGCGACACCGGCCGCCGCGTCGAGGCCAATGGGCAGACCAGCTACTACGCGGGTGGCGGTGTTCGCCTCCGCTGTCTCGGCCAGAACGTGACGATGGAGAGCGACAGCGTGGTCGCGTACGCGAGCGGCGACGTCGAGTTCATCGGCCGGATGCGCTACCGCGACTCGACGATGAGCGTCGACGCGGACCGGGTCACCTACCGGAAGACCGGAGAGCGCTGGGAGGCTCGCGGGAATGTTCTCTCGCGAAGCGTCACGAGCGGGTCGACCATCCGGGGCCCGTCGGTCGACTACCTCCGGAGCGCCGCGGGCGTCCGCGACACCTTCGAGGTGTTCGCGACGGGCCGGCCCCACGTGGACTACTTCGCGCGCGACTCGGCGGGCGAGCGGCCGGAGCCCTACGTGATTCTGGCTGACCGCCTGCACGCCTTCGGCGAGGATCGCGTCTGGGGCGGCGGGCGCGTCACGATCGACCGGAGCGACATCGCGGCGCGGGCCGACTCCATCCGCCTCGACACCGGCACGGGCAACGACGGCACGCTGGTGGGGCATCCGATGTTTCGCGGCCTCGGCGCCGACAGCTTCACGGTCACGGGGACGCGCATCGACTTCGCGCTCGCAGGGCGGCAGGTCCGCTCGGTCCGGGCCGGCGATCATGCGCACGCGATCAAGGGGGAATGGGACCTCGTGGCCGACACCATCCTGATCGGCGTCGCACAGCACACCGTCGAGAGCATGTTCGCCTGGGGGCGGGGGACCCGGCCACGCGCGGTCGGCGCGCGCTACGAGGTGCGCGGGGACTCGCTCGCCTTCGACACGCCCAGGCAGGTGCTCACCGAGGCCCGCGCCTTCGGCACCGCCTGGGTCGGCGGCGCCGTCGACTCGGCCACCGGCAACCGCGACTGGATGCAGGGCGACACCGTCGTCGCGACGTTCGCGCGCCGCGACTCGGCGGGGAAGAGCCGCACCGCGCTCGACGTCGTTCGCGCCCGGCATGGGGCGCGATCGTTCCACGAGGCGAAGAGCAACCGTCCCGGCCGGGGACCGTCGCTGAGCTACGTCCGCGGCGACACGATCACGCTCACGATGAAGAAGGACGGCCCGGAGGGCGTCGAGCGGGTGGACGTGGCGGGTCACGCGGACGGAGTCCAGCTCGAGCCGGGCGAGGCGGACCGCGCGCGACTCCCCGGCGCGGCGCGGCGATGAGCGGCGAATGGCTGGGCGCGGTCAGCCGTCGGGATCCGTCGGTCCCCCTCACGCTCGCATCGGTCGTCCGGGCGGCCGGTCCGTGGGGCGCGATCGGCCTCCCGGAGCTCCTGATGGCGTACCGCGAGACGTTCATGATCTGCTATCGCGATACGCTGGGCGGGAAGGATCCGAATCTCTCCGAGGATGAGGTCCGCACCCACCTCATGGCCTCGCTGCTGCCGCGGCTCGCGAGCGAGGGCTGGATCGACGATACGGCGAGCATCGGCTGGGAGGCCATCCAGGCCCAGGGCGACTGGTGGCCGGCCGCCGCCGGCAACCGGATCGAGGCGTTCGAGGCGCTGATCGCCGTTGCGCGACACAATCTGCATGCGCCGGTGCGTCGTGCGGCCCACGGCCCCCGCAGCGTGCTCGAAGGCGTCGGTCTCGGCCGGAGCTTCCGCGGGCGACGCGTGGTGGACGACGTGAGCGTGCGAGTGGAGCAGGGGGAGATCGTCGGGCTGCTGGGGCCGAACGGCGCGGGAAAGACCACGACCTTCTACCTGATCACCGGCCTCATCAAGCCCAATGCGGGGCGGGTGCTGCTGGACGGAGAGGATCTCTCCGGGCTGCCCATGTTCCGCCGGGCGCGCCGCGGAATCGGATACCTGGCGCAGGAGCCGTCCATCTTTCGCCGGATGACGGTCGAGGAAAATATTCTGGCGATCCTGGAGACCCGCGACCTGCCCCCGCGTGAGCGTGACCGGGAGCTCGAACGGATGCTCGATGAGCTGTCCATCCGCCACCTCCGGCGCCACCGGGCCTATTCGCTGAGCGGCGGCGAGCGGCGCCGGCTCGAGATCACCCGTGCGCTGGTCACCGAGCCGCGGTTCATGCTGCTGGACGAACCGTTCGCCGGCGTCGATCCGATCGCCGTGCATGACATCCAGACCATCGTCGCCGGGCTGCGGCATCGCGGCATCGGCGTCCTCATCACCGATCACAACGTGGAGCAGACGCTGGATATCGTCGACCGCGCGTACATCATGTTCGAGGGCAAGGTGCAGGCGGCGGGAAGCGTGCGCGATCTCGTGTACAACGACCGCGTCGCCCAGCTCTACCTCGGTCCCACCCTCACGAGCCGGCTGCGGGCCCGGCTGGACGCCGTCGCGTGAGGACGGGACTCAGCCAGACCGGCTCGATGCGCCAGGAGCTGCGGGTCAACCCGCGGCTCTACCAGGCCATGGACATGCTCTACATGCCCATGATGGACCTGCAGCAGCACCTCAAGCAGGAGCTGCTCGCCAATCCGTTCCTGGAGCTGCTCGAGCCCGAGGAGGAGGAGGCGCCGGAGGAGAAGACCGCCGAACAGGAGAAGGAGAAAGCCGACAAGGAGGACGAGGTCGACTGGGAGGAGATCCTCCTCAACGGCTTCGAGGTCGGCGGCACGCGCGAGCAGTTCGAGCAGCAGGAGTACATCGAGCCGGTCTCGGTGGAGACCCGCGATCTCATCGATTTTCTCCGCGACCAGCTGCAGCTCCTCCATCTGAGCCCCCGGCAGCGGCTCCTCAGCGAGGAATTCCTCGGGAACATCATGGAGGACGGGTACCTGGGGTCCTCCCTCGAGGAGATCCTCGGCTCGGTCAATCAGCTCGTCACCACGCACTTCGCCGAAAACGCCGAGGAGGACGACGAGGCCGACGGCTCGCGCGAGGTGCCGGAGGCCGCGCTCTACACCCTTGCCGATGTCGAGGAGATGCTCGGCATCATGCAGCACCTCGAGCCGGCCGGGATCTGCGCGCGCGACCTCCGCGAGTGCCTGCTGCTGCAGCTCGTCGATCAGGGCGACACCACGTCGCTCACCTATCGGCTCGTGTCCGAGGCCTTCGCCGACCTCATCGCCCACCGGTGGAACGACCTCGCGCGCCGCTTCGGCGTCGAGCCGGCGAAGGTGCAGGCCGCCGCCGACGAGCTCGCGCGCTTCGATCCCAAGCCGGGCCTCCGGCACTCGGGCCACGGCGATGGCTACATCATTCCCGACCTGATCGTCGACAAGATCGACGGCCGCTACCACGTCTTCCTGAACGACACCGGCATGCCGCGGCTCCGCCTCAGCCGCTCGTACCAGGAGGTGGCGCGCGACAAGAAGAGGATGACGCCGGAGAACCGCGAGTTCATCGCGTCGAAGATGAACAGCGCGAACTGGATGATCCAGGCCATCGAGCAGCGGCGGCAGACCATGCTCAAGGTCATGAATTTCATCGTCGACCGGCAGCGCGAGTTCTTCGAGAAGGGTATCGAGTATCTGCGCCCGCTCACGCTTCGCGAGGTCGCGGAGGTGATCAACATGCACGAGTCCACGGTGAGCCGGGTGACCAACGAGAAGTTCGTGCAGACGCCGCGGGGCGTTCTGCCGCTCAAGTTCTTCTTCTCCAGCGCCCTCGCCACCGCGTCGGGCGAGGACGCGAGCGCCCGCTCGATCCGCGCCAAGCTCGAGAAGATGGTGGCCGAGGAGAACACGGCGAAGCCGCTCACCGACCAGCAGATCGTGCACCTCTTCCAGGAGCAGGGGATCCAGATCGCGCGCCGCACCGTGGCGAAGTACCGCGACCAGCTCGGCATCCTCCCCGCGCGGATGCGCAAGAGGGTATGACCCTCTCCGCGGCCCCCGCCGTCCCAGTGGCGCCCGCGCCGACGCTCGACGTGAGCGTCCTCGTCCCCGCGAAGGACGAGGCCGCCAACCTTCCCGACTTCGTCCGCCTCTGCGACGCGGCGCTCACGCCCGCCGGCTTCTCCTTCGAGGTCGTCGTGATCGACGACGGGTCGCGCGACGACACGCCGGCGGTGCTCGCGGCCCTCGAGGCACAGTACCCCTTCCTCCGGTCGGTCCGTCACCGCCGCCAGCGCGGCATCGCCGAGGCGCTGCGTTCAGGCGGCGACGCCGCGCGCGGCGACGTCTTCGTCTTCTACCCGGCTGACCTCCAGTACCTGCCGGAAGACATTCCGCCGCTGGTCGCGCCGATCCTCGAGGGCCGAGCCGACATCGTCACCGGGACGAAGCAGGGCCGGTACGAGAAGGCCTTCGTCTCCGGCATCTACAACGGGCTCTGCCGCTGGCTCTTCGGCGTGGGGGTGACCGACCTCAACTCCGTGAAGGCCTATCGCCGGCAGGTAGTCGACGGGATGCCGATGCGGCCCGACTGGCATCGGTTCATGGTGGTCATCGCGGCCGCGGACGGCTTCCGCCTGACGTCGCACCCGGTGCCGCTGCATCCGCGCCGCGCCGGGGTCTCGAAGTTCAACTGGCGCCGCATCCCGGTCGGCGTCTTCGACCTCCTCTCCGTCTGGTTTCTCCTCCGCTTCGGCCGGAAGCCGATGCTCTTCTTCGGCGTGGCCGGCGCGGTCCTCTTCCTCATCGGCCTCGTGGTCGGGATCGCCGCGCTGATCCTGCGCTTCGGGTTCGGCATCGGGTTCCGGCCGTTCCTCAACCTCGTCGAGACGATGGTGATCAGCGGCATCGCGCTCTTCGGCTTCGGGTTCGTCGGCGAGATGATCGCAGGCCTCCGCGAAGAACAGCGGGAGCTGCTGCGTCAGCTCGGCCGGGCCGAGCGCGGCGACGCCGGCCGCTGACCGGTGCGGGTCGTCTTCCTGACCCACAACTATCCGCGGTCGCCGGCCGACATGTCCGGCAGCTTCCTGCACACCCTGGCGGCCGCGCTCGTACGGCGTGGCACCGCGGTCACCGTCCTCGCGCCGAGCGATGAGGGCGCGGGCGGTCGCGAGACGCGCGATGGCGTGGCGATCGAGCGGGTACGCTACGCCCACGCCTCGCGCGAGACGCTCGCCTATCGGGGCACCATGACCTCCGCGATCCGCCGGCCGGCCGGACTCGTCGCGCTGCGCGGTCTGCACCGCGCGCTCCGCCGCGCGGCTGGAGCGGAGCTCCGGGCCGGCGCCCGGCTCGTCCATGCGCATTGGTGGATCCCGGCCGGGCTCGCCGTGCCGCCGGACGCACCCTTCGTCCTCACCTGTCATGGCACCGACGCGGCGCTTCTCCGGCGCTCATGGCCCGCGCGCGTGCTCGCGCGACCCGTGTTTCGCCGGGCGCGAGTGGTGACCGCAGTTTCGAGCGAGCTCGCGCGCACCATCGAGCGCGCGACCGGCCGCGCCGTCGATCCGTCGCATGTCCAGCCGATGCCGGTCGAGACCGGGACGTTCCGAGCCGGTCCCGGGGGTGGGGGAATCGTGGTGATCGGTCGCCTGACCCGGCAGAAGCGCGTGGGTCTGGCGATCGCCGCGGTGGCCCGGCTCCGCGAGCTCGGACACGACGCGCGCCTGACCATCATCGGCGACGGCCCGACGCGACCGGAGCTCGAGGAGGAAGTCCGCACCAGGGAGCTGGGCGAGGTGGTGGCGTTCGCCGGCGCCGTTCCGCCGGCGTCGATACCCGAGCGGCTTGCGACGGCCGACCTGATGCTCTTTCCGGCCGAGCGCGAGGGATTCGGCCTCGCGGCGGCGGAAGCGTTCATGTGCGGTGTGCCCGTCGTGGCGTGCCGGGACGGCGGGGGTCTCCTCGACGTGGTGCCCGCGGACGGAGCCGGACGGCTGGCGAGTCCGACGCCCGAAGCTCTTGCCCGGGTGGCGCTGGAGCTGCTCCAGGATCCGTCCGCTCGACAGCTCGCCGGAGAGGCAGGCGCGGAGTGGCGGCGCCGGCTCGATCCCGACACGGCGGCCGCCGCGTGCGAGCGCTGGTACCGGGAGGCGCTCGGTGAATAGGCGTGGCTGGCGCGTGACGCAGTGGATCTTCGCCGTCGCCATCGTGGTCGTGGCCGGGCGAAGCGTGGTCGCGAACTGGTCACGGCTGGCGACCCAGCCGGTCGAATGGCGAATCGCGCCGCTCTTCATCGCCGCGGCGCTCCTGCTCACGTGGGCCATGTATCTCGTGCTCGTAGAGGCGTGGCGCGTCATGCTCGCGGGCTGGGGTGAGACGATCGGCCTCTGGCCCGCTGCGAGGATCTGGACCGTCTCGAGCCTGGGCAAGTATGTACCGGGGCAGGTGTGGGCCATCGCCGGCATGGCCGTGATGGCGCAGCGCGCCGGCATCGCCGCCTGGGCCGCGACGAGCTCATCGATCCTGCTTCAGGGACTCGCGGTGGGAACCGGCGCCGCGGTGCTCGGGGCCACCGGAGTAAGCCTCCTCGAAGGACAGGTGCCCGCCGTTCGCACCATCCTCGTCGTGCTCGTGGCGCTGAGCGCCGCGGGTGTGGCCCTGCTGCTCTGGCCGCCGTTCGTGCGCCGGGTGCTCGGGATCTTCCGGACCGAGCTTCGGGGCGGGGCCGTTCCCGCGTTCGGCAACATTCTCTTCGGTGCCCTTGCCAACCTCCTCGCGTGGCTCGGCTACGGATTCGGCCTCTGGCTTCTGGCGCGCGGGCTCTTCGCCGCGGCACCGCTGTCGCTGCCGCAGGCGATCGGCGCCTTCACGGCGTCGTACCTCGCGGGATTCCTCGCCTTCGGCATCCCCGATGGGCTCGTCGTTCGCGAGGCGGTGTTCGTCGGCATGACGCAGGCGACCCTGGGCGGGCCCACCGCGCTCGCGCTCGCGCTGGCCTCCCGGCTCCTCCGGAAGTTCGCGCAGTGCGGGGCCGCCGCCCCGTTTCTCCTCACCTCACCGGAGCGCACGCGTGCGCACACCTGAGAGCAGCGCATCACCGTCCGCCGAGCCGCGGTTTCCAGCGCTCATCGCCGTCGCGGTGTATACCGTCTTCATGCTGATCCTCTGCTGGCCGGTCTTCCAGGGGCAGTTCCTGGGCGGCATCGGGAGCGACCAGTACACCGCGGGCTACTCGTTTCGGCTCTTCGGCGCGGAGATGTTCAAGGCCACGGGCCACGTGCCGCTCTGGAATCCCTACATCTTCGGCGGCATGCCGTTCGTCGGCGCGATGCACGGCGACATCTTCTATCCTACGGCGTGGCTCCGCCTGATCATGCCGGTCGGAACGGCGATGGGCGTCGGGATGGCCGTACACATCGTGCTCGCCGGGCTCTTCGCCTATCTGCTCCTGCGTGCCCTGCGGCTCGGCTGGACGGCCGCATTCATCGGTGGGCTGGCGTATGAGCTCACCGGGATCGTGGACTCGCTCGTGAGCCCGGGACACGATGGCAAGCTGTTCGTCTCCGCGCTGATGCCGCTGCTGCTCTTCGCGCTCATCCGGGCGGTGCGGGAGGAGCGGCTCTGGGCATACGGGCTCACCGCACTCGTGGTGGGACTGTGTCTGCTCACGCCGCACCCGCAGATGAGCTACTACGCCTTCCTCGCCGCGGGGCTCTGGACGCTGTATCTGGTCTTCGGTGATCCCGACGGACCACGAGGCGCACGCTGGCCGCGACACCTCGGTCTCGCCGCGGGCGCCGTCGTCCTCGGGGTCGCGATCGCCGCGATTCAGGTCCTGCCGTTCCTCCATTATCTGCCGTTCTCCGCCCGCGCGGCCGCGACCTCGCCCGAAGCCGCGTGGCAGTATGCCACGGGCTATGCCTATCCGCCGAGCGAGATCCTGGTAACCGTGCTGCCGCAGTTCAACGGCGTCCTCGAGCACTACTGGGGCGGCAACTTCTTCAAGGGCCACACCGAATACCTCGGCGCGCTGGTCGTCATCCTGGCCGTCGTGGGAGTGGCGGACCGCGCGCGGCGCCGGACCGTGCTCGCGCTGGCGGGCATCGCGGCGCTCTTTCTCCTGATCGCCTTCGGCGGACACACGCCGTTCTACCGCCTCTGGTACGAGGTGATGCCCGGCATGAAGAAGGTGCGGGCCCCCGGCATGGCGTTCTTCCTCGTGGCACTTCCCGTATGCATCTATGCCGCGTTCGGCGTCGAGCGACTCGTCCGACGCGAAGTGTCCGTACGGCGTATCGCAATCCCGGCCGGGGTTCTCGTGTTTCTCGCGGTGCTCGGCATCGCGGGGGTCCTGCAGTCGCTCGCGAGCGGGATGGCGGATCCCGGGATGGCGGGGCAGGTGGCCGCCAACGCGCCCGCGCTCGTCTCCGGCTCGCTACGCCTGCTCGTCTTCGTCGCGCTCGGCGCCGCTCTGTTCTGGGCCGTCGGAGCGGGGAAACTCCGCGGATGGGCCGTCCCCGCGCTGCTGGCGGTGCTGGTGGGCGGCGACCTCTGGAGCATCGACCGGCTCTTCTTCCACTTCAACGGGACGGCGGAGCAGCTCTTCGCCGACGACCCGATCACGACCCGGCTGCATCAGGAACGGCCGCCGTTCCGGGTCTTCGACGCGGCGCCGAGCAACACGCTCAACCTTCCGCCCGTGTACCACGGCTCGTTTCTGATGGCCAAGCGGATCCCTGCGACCTTCGGCTACCACGGCAACGAGGAGCGGTTCTACGACGATCTGTGGGGCGGGAAGAACATCTATCGGAACATGAACAACGCTGCGCTCTGGGACGTCTGGGCGGTGAAGTACCTGGTGCTGACCGCCGGTGCCGCGCAGAACATTCCCGGCTTCCATCGGGTACTGGGCCCCGTCGCCACGACATCGCCGCAGCCGGGCGACAGCGCCGTCCTCTATGAACGCGATTCGGTGCCGCCGTACGCCCGCATCGTGGCCGGGGCCGTGAAGCTCCCCGAGGATCAGATCGTCACCACCGTCAACGACTCGCGCTTCCCGGTGGACCGGGTGGTCCTGTATCCCGAATCGACCTCGGTCTCACCGGTTCCGCTGCAGGGCAGGCTTCCGGAGCCCGCCGCTGCGCGGGCCAGCGTGACCAGCTGGGCCCCGGGCCGCATGGAGATCGCCATCGAGGGCAGCGATCCCCGGCCGACATATCTCCTGGTCGCGGAGAGCTGGTACCCCGCCTGGCGAGCCGCGGTGGACGGCAAGCCGGCTGCGACGCTCCGGGGGGACTACGCCTTGATCAGCGTTCCGCTGCCGGCGAATGCCCGCCGGGTGCTGCTCGAGTTCTCGAGCAGCGAGTACCACAGGGGCCGGCTCGTGACGCTGCTGGCGCTCCTGCTGACGGCGATCCTTCTCGCGGCGCCCCTCTGGCGCCGCGGGCGCTAGCCGGTCCCGGCGGCGCCGGAGCAGCATTATTTTCCCGCCCACATGAATCCAGTTCCCGGAGCCGAACGGGTGCTCGTCGTGGTGCCGACCTACAACGAGCGCGTCAACCTGCCGATCATCGTGCCCGCGATCCTCCAGCAGGATCCGCGGCTCGACGTGCTCGTGGTGGACGACAACTCCCCCGACGGCACCGGCGCCATCGCCGACACGCTGGCGACCGAAAGCACGAGGGTGCACGTGCTCCACCGTGAGGCGAAGCAGGGGCTGGGGAAGGCATACCTTGCCGGGTTCACCTGGGCGCTGGCGCGAAGCTACGATCTTCTGATCGAGATGGACGCCGACTTCTCCCACGATCCGAAGTTTCTGCCGGAGCTCATCCGGGCGGCCGAAGCGGCGGACCTCGTCATCGGCTCCCGCTACAAGACCGGCGTGAACGTCATCAACTGGCCGATGTCGCGCCTTCTCCTCTCGATCGGCGCCAACCAGTACGCCCGCTGGATCACGGGCCTGCCGCTCACCGACTCCACCGGCGGGTTCAAGTGCTTTCGCAGGTCGGTCCTCGAGGCCATCGATTTCACCCGGGTTCGCTCCAACGGCTACGCCTTTCAGATCGAGATGAGCTATCGGGCCTGGCGAAAGGGCTTTCGCCTGGTCGAGGTGCCGATCGTCTTCACCGACCGGATCGAGGGCCAGAGCAAGATGAACAAGAGGATCGTACGCGAGGCGATCTGGATGGTCTGGTGGCTGCGTCTCCGCGCGCTGGCGGGACGGCTCTGATGGCGACGCCGTTCTTCAAGATGAGCGGGTCGGGCAACGACTTCGTGATGCTCGACGGCCGGGTGTCGCCGGTCGAGTCCTGGACGGTCGAGCGCATCGCCACCGCCTGCGACCGCCGCCACGGGGTCGGGGCCGACGGCCTCGTCGTCCTGACCCCGGAGCGCCCCAACGCCGTCCGGATGACCTCCTTCAATGCCGACGGGTCCCGCGCCGCCATGTGCGGCAATGCGGCCCTCTGCAGCACCCGGCTCTCGGCTCGCCTCGGGCTGGGCGCCGCCGAGGGGATGGAGCTGGTCACAGACGCCGCCACCTACAGCACGCGCTCCGTCGGCGGCACCGAACGCGCCGAGCTTCGGCTCGCCGATCTTCGAATGCCGGCGCCGGTGGCTGGCCTCGAGCCCGAGGCCGGCGAGCTGGCCATCAGCTTCACGGTCGTCGGCGTTCCGCATCTGGTGATCCGCGTGGCGGAGGTCGACAGCGTGGACCTCCTGCGCCGGGGGCGGGTCCTCCGCTTCCACCCGGGCCTCGGGCCCGCCGGGGCGAACGCCAATTTCGTGAGTCCGCCGGTCGCGCCTGGCGGGCCGTGGCGGATCCGGACCTACGAGCGCGGCGTCGAAGGCGAGACGCTGGCCTGCGGAACGGGCACCGTCGCGGCGGCCTTGGCCGTGGCGGCCGAGGCCGGGTTGCCCGCCAGCTTCATCTCGCGGGGCGGGGCGCTGCTCGGCGTTTCGGCCATCGTTCAGGGTTCCGACGCCCGCGACGTGTGGCTGTGCGGCGAAGGCCGACTGGTGTTCGAGGGCCGGCTGACCGACTGATCTGCGGGCGTTTCCTGGTTCTTTTCCACTCGGACAACGCGTTGACCTGGCGGCACTTGAGAGCGGGGAGGCAGCCGTTCTCGGGGTTCTCCACAGTTATCCCCATGCGAAGTTAACATAATATATCTTATACGTAGTATGTCCAGGGAGCCGTAAGAAAGGGGTCCCCGCCTGAAGACCCCGGTCGCGACCGTCTGCCATGCCGCTGGCCGCCTACATCTTCCCTGCAGTCAGCTCCGCCAGGCGTACCTGAGCCTCCGTGATGCTCGCGGTCTTGGCATACTTGTCGACCACCTCACGATAGGCCGCCGTGGCTTCCGCCGTCTTGCCTGCGTCCCGGTACGCCCGTCCTGCGTCCACCAGATATTCCGCCTTCAGGTAATCGACCCCCGCGGCGCCCGCGGCGGCCCGGTACGCGGCTGCGGCCTCCAGCGGCCGCTTGGAGTTCTCCAGTGCCGCGCCAAGGAGCCCGTTGGCCGCGGCCACGTACTGCGGGTCATGGCTGCCCTTGAGGTACTCCCGCAGGTTGACCGCCGCGAGCTCGCTCTGCCCGTTCACCAGCCGCACCTGGTTCAGCGTGATCACCGCCTCCTCGGCTGCCGGCGTGCCGGGATACGACTGGATGATCTTCTGCAGCGACGACGACGCCAGCGGCAGGTTGCCCGTCTCGGCGACCGACCGGGCCTGATCGAGCTCCCGGGCCGAGAACTCCGCCTTCCGGCGGCCGCTCACCGTGATGCCCCAGATCACGAGCGCGGCCAGCACGAGGGCGCCCCCGACGATGTAGATCGTCCTGAGGCTCACGCCGTGCCAGGCCGCCGTTTCCTCCTGCTGCTTCGTCCGTTCCGCGATCGTTGCCATGCTCGTCCTGCAAAGAGTGAATGCCGTCGCCAGGGACCCGCCGTGGCCAAGTGCCCCCGGGGTGACTCGAACACCCGGCCAACGGTTTAGGAAACCGCTGCTCTATCCACCTGAGCTACGGGGGCAAAGCCCGCAAATGTAGGCCGGGCGACGGTTTGAAGTCAACGCACGATCTCGAATCCGCTCGCGGGAACGACCTCATCCTCTACATGAGCTGTCTCGACCCGCTCCACCTGAGCGGCGGGCGGTCCCTGCGCGAGCTCGCGGGCCAGCCGCTCGAGCGCGGCGTCGGAGCCGGCCGCCACCACTTCCACCCGGCCGTCGTTCAGGTTGCGGACGGTGCCCCTGATCCCGAGGGCGGCTGCCAGCCGGGCGACGAACCACCGGAAGCCGACCCCCTGTACCCGGCCCGACACGACGAACTTCCGCGCCGTCACGCCGCGCGCCGTCACGCCGCGCGCCGCGCCCGCCTCCGATACCAGACGACATACGTCGCGATCACGACCAGTGCCGCCACGACGATCCATCGGAGCGCCTGGGCCGTATAGGCATGCACCGCGGCCTGCCGGAGCTCGCCCTCGTGCCGCCCGATGGCCCAGCCGATGAGCGTGAGGACGCTGCACCAGATCCCCGCCCCGATTCCGGTGAACGCGATGAAGCGTCCGAGCCGCATGCGGCAGAGACCGGCCGGGATCGACACGAGGTGTCGCACCACCGGCAGCAGCCGGCCGAGGAGGGTGCTGATCTCTCCGTGGCGCTTGAAGAAGGCCTCGCTCCGATCGAGCGCGGCCGGCGTCATCAGGACGAATTTCCCGTATCGGCGGAGGATCGGCTCGCCGACCGCCACCGCCAGGAAATAGTTCACCAGCGCGCCGAGGACGCTGCCCATCGTGCCGGCGAGGATCGCGAGGCCGAGGTCCATCTCGCCCCGCGCGGCCAGGTAGCCGGCGGGCGGCATGATCAGCTCGCTCGGAAGCGGCAGTACCGACGATTCGATTGCCATGAGGAGGATGATGCCGGGATAGCCCAGCGAAGAGATCGTCCCGATGAGCCAGTCGATGAAGTGCGCGATCATGTTTCGCGGAACCCGAACTGTCCGAGCAGCGGGACGAAGCGTGCGTCCCCCGCGGTGCCCGTGGTGATGCGGTCGCCCTCCCGGCGGACGACCGTCAATGTCTGGATCTGCTTGTCGCCGATCGGAATGACCATCCGTCCCCCCGGACCCAGCTGGTCGACCAGGGGCTGCGGTACCGACGGTGACGCGGCCGAGACGAGAATGGCGTCATAGGGCGCATACGGCCGCCACCCGAGCGTGCCGTCCCCCACGAAGATCGACACGTTCCTGGCACCGGCGGCATCGAGGGCAGCCCGCGCACTCCGGGCCAGCGCCGGAATCCGCTCGACGCTGAAGACGCTGCCTGCCAGGAGGCTGAGGAGCGCCGTCTGGTAGCCGGATCCGGTTCCGATCTCGAGCACCTTCTCCTTGCCGGTCAGTCCGATCACCTCGAGGTAGAGCGCCTGAATGAACGGCTGCGAGATCGTCTGCCCGCCCCCGATCGGCAGTGCCGTGTCCTCGTAGGCGCGGTGGCGGACGCTCTCCGGCACGAAGAGATGACGCGGCACCTGGGCGACCGCGTGCAGCACCGACAGGTCCCGGATCCCCTTGTCGCGCAGCGTGGCGACGAGCTGCGCCCGGTAGCCGCCGTAGCTGTCGGCCGGACCTACGCGTCCAGTCGCCATCCCTGTACCGTTTCGATCTGCGGATAGCGGGTCAGGTCCATGTGGAGCGGCGTGATCGAGATGAACCGGTCGGCGACGGCCGTGTGGTCCGAGCGCTCATCGCCGGTCCAGGTGATGGTGCCGCCGCCGATCCAGAAGATCTCCCGGCCCCATGGATCCTTCATGCGCATGAGCGATTCCGAGAAGTAGCGGCTCCCCAGGGTCGTGACGCGCGTGCCCTGCATGTCGGACGCCTCGCAGCGCGGGAGGTTGATGTTGAGCAGCATGTCGCGGGGGTAGTCCCGCACCTCGACGATTCGCCGAACCAGTCGCGCGAGCACTTCGCGGTAGGTCGTCATCGTCTCGGGCTGATGGCCGGCAAAGGAAATCGCGATGCCCGGAATCCCGAGCATGACCGCCTCCATCGCGGCGGCGACGGTGCCCGAATACAGCACGTCCTCGCCCATGTTGGGGCCGTGATTGACGCCGGAGAAGACGAAGTCGGGGCGCGCCGCCATGAGGGCCTCCACCGCCAGCATGACGCAGTCGGTCGGCGTGCCGTCGACCTGGAACGCGCCGTCGGGGCGGCGCGTGGGCCGGAGCGGGCGATGCAGCGTCAGCGAGTGCGACGTCCCGCTCTGCTCCCGGTCGGGCGCCACGACGGTGACGTCACCCACCTCGCGGCAGGCGTCGGCCAGCAGCGCCAGGCCGGGAGCGAGGATGCCGTCGTCATTGCTGACCAGAATGTTCACGTCTCGGGCGGCGCTTCGCGAGGCGGCACCGGCCGGCCGTCCAGCACGGCGAGCACCTCGTCCACGGCGAGCCGGATTTCCTGCACCGTCTCCGCTTCGAGCGCGCGCCGCGCCGCCGTCTTGAGCTCCCCGCTCTTCCGGTACTGATCAATCCGCTGCCGCGCGCCCTCGATCGTGTACTTCTCGCTGTAGAGGAGATGCTTCACCAGCATGATGAGCTCGACCTCGCGCGCCTTGTACACCCGGTTGCCGGAGCGGTTCTTGGCCGGGTTCAGGAAGCGGAACTGGCTCTCCCAGTAGCGCAGCACGTGCGGCTTGAGATCGGTGAGCGTGCAGACTTCGCCGATGGAGTAGAACTCCTGGACCGGTCGGGAAGAGGTCATCGCCACTGCTCCGCCTTGAGGTCGCGTTCCATGAGCTCGCCCACGCTCTCGCGCGGCGGCTTGCCGTTGAACAGAATGGCGCACACGTTCGCGGTGATCGGCATTTCGACACCCGCACGATCCGCCAGCGCCGCCGCGGCCCGGGAGGTATTGGCGCCCTCGGCCACACTCCGGTGCGCGGCGCGGAAAGCGTCCAGCGATTCGCCGCGTGCGATCGCGATGCCAAGCGCCCGGTTCCGGCTCAGACTGCCGGTCGCCGTCAGAATCAGGTCACCCATCCCCGCGAGCCCGGCGAAGGTCAGCGGATCGGCCCCCATCGCCTGGCCCAGTCGCGTGATCTCCGCCAATCCCCGAGTGATCAGCGCCGCGCGCGGATTGTGGCCGAGGCCCAGGCCCTCCAGCATCCCGGCGGCGACCGCGATCACGTTCTTGAGCGCGCCCGCCAGCTCCACGCCGACCACGTCGCGATTGGAGTACACGCGGAACCGCGATGTCGCAAAGAGCTCCTGCACTTGCCGCGCGACCGCCGGATCTCCGGCCGCCGCGACGACCGCCGTCGGTTGCCCCTCGAACACCTCCTGCGCGAAGCTCGGACCGGAGAGCGCGGCGAAGGGCCGCCCCGGGAGAATGCGCGCCGCAAGCTCCGACATCAGCCTGAGCTCAGCCGTCTCGATGCCCTTGGTGGCGCTCACCAGGGGAGCGCCCGGCGGCATCGCGTTCGCGACTGCCTGGAACACGCCGGAAGCCACGTGGCTGGGCGGCGCCGACACGACGAGCTCGGCGTCCCGGACGGCCTTCGCGGGGTCGGCCGTCGCTGTCAGCGTCGGGCTGAGCGCCGCGCCGGGCAGAAACAGCGGGTTCTCATGCTGGCCGTTGATGGACTCGACCACTTCGGCTTCGTGAGCCCAGATCCGGACATCGTGCCCTTTCCGGGCGAGCAGATCCGCGAGCGTCGTGCCCCAGCTGCCGGCGCCGAGGACCGCGATCCGCGTCATCGCGCGGGCGGCGACGTCGCGCGGCGGCGGCCGAACCGGTTCTCGGTGCCGGCCGCGAGCCTCGCGATGTTGGCCCGGTGCAGCCAGACGATCGCCGCTGCGACCAGCACGGTGGCCCAGAAGAGCTGGCGATCGTCGGGCCGCACGAGGCGCACCAGGAGCGGCAGCGCCGCGGCCGCCGTCATGCTGCCGAGCGAGACGTAGCCCGTAAGGAGGACGACCGAGATCCATATCGCCGCCGCGATCCCGACTGCGATCGGGGCGAAACCGAGCATCACGCCCGCCGCCGTGGCGACTCCCTTCCCGCCGCGGAAGCGCACGAACACCGAGAGCACATGTCCGACGACGGCCGCCGCGCCACATCCGAGCGCCAGGAGCCGTGACGGCGAGGCGAGCGGCGCGAAGACGACGACGGGGATCGCGCCCTTGGCGATGTCGAACAGCGCGACCGGCACCGCGAACCTCCAGCCAAGCGTCCGGTAGAGGTTCGTGGCGCCGAGGTTCCGGCTGCCGTGCTCCCGGAGGTCGATGCCCCGCGCCAGCCGCGCGACGAGATAGCTCGTGGGTATCGCGCCGAGGCAGTAGGACGCGAGGATGGCGGGGATGCTGCTCACGCGCGCCGCGCTCCCCGCCGGGTGAACTTGAGCCGGAGCGGCGATCCGGTGAACGGCCAGGCGTCGCGGAACCCGTGCGTCAGGTAGCGCTGGTACGACTCGGGCACGTCATCGGGCCGGTTGGTCACGATCGCGAACGTCGGAGGAGCGGTGCCGATCTGGGAGGCGTAGAGCAGCTTCACCTCCTCACCCGGTTTCTGCGGGGGCGCCGTGCGCTCCGTGAGCTCGCCGAGCACGCGGTTGACCTCCGCGGTCGCAATGCGCGCGTCCCGCGCCTCCGCCACCTCGATGATGAGGTCGAGCAGCTTGCGGACTCGCTGCCCGGTGAGCGCCGATCCGTACAGAAACGGCACGTACTGGAGAAACGGCGCCTTCGCGACGAGGTCAGCCTGCCCGCGCCGCGCCGTGTTCGCGTCCTTTTCCTCGATCAGGTCCCACTTGTTGACCACGATGATGAGGGCGCACCCCGCGTCCCAGGCCTCGGTCGCGATCCGCAGGTCCTGGTTGTGAAGCCCGATCGCGGCATCCACCACGAGCACGCAGACGGCGGCGCGCTCGATCGCGCGCTGCGTGCGGAGCGTGGAATAGAACTCGAGGTCATCCTCTACTTTCGCTCGACGCCGTAAGCCTGCGGTATCGATGAAGTTGAGGGTCCGGTTGTGATAGCGCAGCACGGAATCGACCGCATCCCGCGTGGTCCCGGCCTCGGCGGCCACCACGTGCCGCTCCGCGCCGAGCAGCCGGTTGACCAGCGACGACTTCCCCGCGTTCGGCCGACCCACGACGGCGACATTGATCTGCTCGTCCCCCTCCTCCCCGCCCCCCTCCGGGAGCCGGTCGACGATGGCGTCCAGCAGATCGCCGGTGCCCTTCCCGATCGCGGCGGATACACCGATGGGATCGCCGAAGCCGAGGTCGTAGAAGCCGTACTGCGCGGTCGAGCGCTCGAGATCGTCGAGCTTGTTCACGGCGAGCAGCACCGGCCGGCCCGCCTTCCGGAGCCGGTCCGCGATCGCCCGGTCCACCGGGTTCGGCCCCTCGCGACCGTCCACGAGGAAGACGACGGCGTCGGCCTCCGCCAGCGCGAACTCCACCTGCTGGCGGATCGCCCGGTCCATCGACTCCTGCGAGTCGGGGACGAGCCCACCCGTGTCGATGAGCCAGAACCTTCGCCCGTCCCAGTCGGCTTCGCCGAAGTGGCGGTCACGCGTCGTGCCGGGGCGGTCGGATACGATCGCGCGACGGCCCCCGATGAGCCGGTTGAACAGCGTGGACTTGCCCACGTTCGGACGCCCCACGATCGCGACCGTCGGGCGGCTCATGCGGCCACCGGCGCCTGGAGCGCGTCGGCGAAGTCCCTGGAAAAGCGGATCTCCACCGGCACGCTCGCCTCGAGAAGCTCGGCGGACATGCTGTCCATGAACAGGCCGTCGTCGTTGATCGATTCGGCCGGCAGCAGCACGAGGTCGAGATCGTCCCGGCCTCGGAGCGCGCGCTGGAAGGCGACGCCGGGGATCAGCCCCGCCGTCGTCACCGATGCGCCGAAGAGCGAGTTCTCGATGGGAATGAGCTGGAAATCGGCTCCCGTCGCCCGCGCGAGCGGCTCGAGCACCTGCGGCATGAGGCGGCCCATCGCCGTGCCCGTCGCGACCCCGACGCGCCGTCCCTCCCAGCCGTGGAGCTCGCCGGCCCGTTCCCCGATCCGCTGCTGCAGCCACCGGACGGCTCCGACACCGTTCTCCACCTGGTCGAAGCCGTCGTAGATCTCCGCCGGCGGCAGGTCGACGTCGGCCCGCATGTAGAGCTCGTCCGCGCCGAACGCCCAGTGCAGGCCGCGCTCGCGCGTGGCGCGGGCCGACCATTGCTCGATCAGCGCGATCGCGGCCCGGCACTCGGCGGTGGAAGGCTCACGCACGAGGTGGTGCTTGCTGAACTCGGTCAGCCCCACAGGTACCACCGAGCATCCCATCACCGCGTCGCCGAACTCGTACAGATCGCGCAGCGTCTGCTCCAGGACCGGCCCGTCGTTCACGCCGGGCGACATGACGATCTGCGTGTGGAAGACGATGCCGTGCTCGGCAAAGAAGCGCAGCTGCGGAATGATCTCGGGAGCCGTCGGATTCCGGAGCAGGTAGCGGCGCGTGACCGGATCGGTGGCGTGCACCGAGACGTACAGCGGCGAGAGGCGATACTCGATGATCCGCTCGACGTCGCGCGGCTTGAGATTGGTGAGCGTGGCGAAGTTGCCGTAGCGGAAGGAGAGCCGGTAGTCGTCGTCGCGGATGTAGAGGACTTCGCGGAGTCCTTCGGGCAGCCCGTCCACGAAGCAGAAGTCGCAGCGGTTGGCACAGCGGCGGATGCGCACCGGCTCGAGCGACAGGCCCATCCCCTCCTCCAGCGGGCGCTCGATGTCGAACTCGACCTCGGTGCCGTCGGGCTGCCGAGCGTGGAGCAGGAACCGCTCCTCGGCGCTCAGGAACTCCCAGTCGAGGAAGTCCTCCAGCTCCCGGCCGTCGATGGACACGAGCTCGCTGCCGGGGACCAGCCCCAGCTCTTCGGCGATCGAGCCGGGCCGCACGGCGGTGACCTTGATCATGGGGAGCGAAGATCGCCGGTCAGCGGCCTAAATTCAAGTGCCGGGCCCACTTCGACCCGGCCACCGAAAGCTTCGCCTCAGGCGAGGAGCTGCAGCAGCGCGGCGCCGTACGCCTCGAGTTTGGCTGCGCCCACGCCGTGCACCTCGAGCAACTGGTCGGCGTTGCGCGGGCGCGCGGCTGCGAGCGCCGCCAGCGTGCGATCGGGGAAGATCACATACGCCGGGACCTGGCGCTTCTTCGCCTCGCCGGTGCGCCATTCCCGAAGCCGCTCGAGCAGCGCCGGATCGGCCGTGCCGCTCGTGACGTCGGCGGAGCCGTTGATGATGCCGCGTCGGCGCGAGCGCCGCCCGGTCGGCCGCTGCGCCGTCGGCATGGCCAGCTCGGGCCGGACCTCGCCCATGGCAACCCGGCGCCCGGCGCGCGTGAGCGAGAGCACGAACGCGCCGGGCCGGCCTCCCTCGATTCCCTGCCGCTCGACCAGCTCCGCGTCGGCAAGCACACCGAGCAGCTCCTTGACGCGCTCGAGGCCGAGAGTGCGGAGGCGTCCGTAGGTCGGGATCCGATCGAGCCCGCGGGCGAGCACCGCCGAGACCTCGCTCCCGACGAGCACCTGCGCCACGCGTTCCACTCCAAACCGCCCCGACAGGCGTCCCACGCCGGAGAGCGCGATCCGCACCTGTTCATATTCCAGGTCGCTCAGCGCGCGTCCCTCGCCCCGGCGCCAACCGAGGCAGACGTCGCACGTGCCGCAGCGCGGCTCGGCACCGCCACGGGCCGAGCCGGCGAAGTAGTCGTAGATGAAGCGGGTGCGGCAGCCGCGGCCGAAGGCGTACCGGACCATCGTATCGAGGCGCTCACGATCCCGGCGCGCTTTCTCGCCACGCGCGGCGAGGTCCACCGGTGGCTCGCCTGCGCCAAGCGGCATCAGGGCGGCTTCCGCGGCGCGACGGAGAAACCGGGCCGCGGTGACCGACGCCATGCGAGTCCCCGCGTCGTTGCCGGCATCGAGCTCGATCGCGTCGTCGGAAGCGCCGGCGCCCAGCTGCCGCCAGACGCGGCGGAAAATGTCCGGAGAGGGATTCGATCCGGTGAGGAAGAATTCCTGCATGCGAACGTCGCCCGGCCAGAAGAGGAGGGTGCATCGCGCCGGCGCCCCATCCCGCCCCGCTCGCCCCGCCTCCTGGTAGTAGGCCTCCACGCTACCGGGAAGGTCGGCGTGCGCCACAAAGCGGATGTCGGGCTTGTCCACGCCCATGCCGAAGGCGTTGGTGGCGGAGATGACGTCCAGCCGTCCGGCGAGAAAGTCCTCCTGGACCCGGTGGCGCTCCTCTTCCGTCAGACCGCCGTGGTAGCGGCCAGCCCTGAGCCCGGCCACCTCGAGGAATTCCGCCCATTGCTCGACGCTCTTCCGCGTCGCTCCATACACGATGCCCGGCGTTCCGACGTCGGCGATGAGCGCGCGGAGCATCACCTCCTTGTCGTTCCGGCTCTGGATCGCCTCGACCGCGAGCGTCAGATTGGGACGCTCGAAGCCGGTCACGAGCTCCAGGGGATCCGTGAGCTCGAGCTGGGCCGCGATGTCGGCGCGTACATCCGGCGTGGCGGTCGCCGTGAATGCCGCCACCGGAACCCGGAGCTCCCGGCGGAGCTCGCCGATCCGGCGGTAGTCCGGCCTGAAATCATGTCCCCACTGGCTGATGCAGTGCGCCTCGTCCACGACGAGCCGGGAGGCGCCGCCGGCCGCCAGCGCCCGGTGGAACGCCCCGCTCGCGAGCCGCTCGGGCGCGATATAGACCAGCTTCAGCCGGCCGGCCGCGAGCTCGCGTTCGGCCTCGGCGCGCTCCCCCGCGGGCATGAGCGAGTGAATCGCCGCGGCCGCGACGCCCCGCGCCGTCAACGCATCCACCTGGTCCTTCATGAGCGCGATGAGCGGGGAGACGACCACCGTGACGCCTTCGAGCAGGACGGCGGGCAGCTGGAAGCAGAGCGACTTCCCCGCTCCGGTCGGCATCACCGCCACCACGTCGCGACCGGCGAGCACGGCGTCGATGGCCTCACGCTGTCCCGTGCGGAACGCCGCGATCCCGAAATGTCTGAGGAGAGCCTGGTCGAGTGTGGTCTGATCCATTCGGGCAGGATGATGCGAGGGGCACCGCCGTCCTAACGGGAAAGCGGCGTGGCGGATCGAAAGCGCTCGCGCCGGCCAGGTGCAAATCTAACGGGTCGGGGGCTCATCCGAGGATCAGCGCGAGAATGTCGTCGCGCGTCACGGAACCGAAGTAATCGGACAGGTCGAGGGGGCCCAGTGCCTCGGTGAGCGACTCGCGGTCGTAGCGGACCCCGCGCAGGCGCTCCTCCAGCCGATCGACTTCGCGGAGCCCGATGTAGTCGCCGAAGAATCGGAGCCCGGCCACCCGTCCCTCCTGCACGTCGATCCGGACGTCGATCTCCCCGGCGGGGAATCGTCGTACGCGCTGCACGTTGCATGCGGGCGAGCGTCCGACGTTCCAGTCCCAGCTGCGGTACTTCCCGTCTGCCAGCGCACGGACGGCCTCCCAGTCGCCCTCGTCGAGCGGAAGGAGTGGGAGGCTGGAGCGGTCGCCGAAGATCTCGTCGAGGATCCGGCCGCGAAACTCGGTGATGTCGAGTGGCGCCGGCAGGAATTCCGCGATGTTGGCTACGCGGCTCCGTACCGACTTGTGCCCCTTGGATTCCACCTTCCCCGGCTTCGGCGTGAGGACGCGCGAGAGCACCGTGAGATCGCTGTCGAGGAGCAGGGTTCCGTGGCTGAACATCCGGTCGCCGCTCACGAACTGCGCATTGCCCGAAATCTTCCGTCCCTCGACCACGATGTCGTTCCGGCCACCGAGCTCCGCCGGCACGCCCATCCGCCGGAGGGCGGCAATGACCGGCCGGGTAAACTCCTCGTATCGGTTGAAGCGGCCCATCGCATAGGGCGCGAGGAAGCTGAAGTTCAGGTTTCCGTGGTCGTGATAGACCGCGCCGCCACCCGAGATCCGGCGCACCACCTGGACGTTCCGCGCGCGCACGGCGTCGGGCTCGATCTCTTCGATCGTGTTCTGGTTGCGTCCGATGATGATCGAAGGGTCGTTCACGTAGAAGAGGAGACACTCCTCGCCCGGGAACCGCTGGCGGAGCACATGCTCCTCGAGCGCGAGATTGAGATGCGGGTCCGTGATGCCGCCGTTGTCCACGAAGATCATCTGCGCCCATGAAAAAGAGCGGCCCGGCTCCCTGGGGGAGCCGGGCCGCCACGTGTGCCGTCAGCTGCTGCGAGAGCGGGCGACCGGACTCGAACCGGCGACGTCCAGCTTGGGAAGCTGGCATTCTACCACTGAATTACGCCCGCGTGAGGCCGAAAACTGGCGCTCCGGTCTCCGGGAGTCAAGCAGCTAGCGACCCGCCGCCGCCTCCAGAAAGCTGCGCAGGTCGGGCTCGCTGATTCCGGGTTCCCCGCCCGCGACGTTGTCGAGCTTTCCCGCCAGCATCCACCGCTCGAGCTCGCCGACGAGCTCGAAGAGATGGTCGAACGAATCGACGATGAAGAGGAGCGGCTGGTAGTGATCGATCTCGAAGTACTGGTTGATCACCCATTCGAGCTGGACCGGATAGCGCTGCACCTCCGGCGAGTCCACGGCATGCTCGATCTCGCCGTAGGAGCTGAGCAGCCCGCTGCCGTAGACCTTGAGCCCGTCCTCGCTCCGCATGAGGCCGAACTCGATCGTGAACCAGAAGAAGCGGGCCAGCGCCTTGAAGATGCTGGTTACCCGCCGGATGCGCTCCGCCTCGTCCGGAATCCCGGCCACGATGTCCGCCGCGGTGTGGGCGCAGTCGCCGAAGCGCACCAGCGTGTCCGCGAAGGCACGGTCGGTGTGCATCGGGACGTGGCCGGCGATGTCGTGGAAGATGTCCGGCTCGGGCAGGTAGTCGAGTGTCGCGCCGTCCCGGATGGTGATCGTGGTGGGAAACTCGCGGTTCCTGAGACTGTCGAAGAAGAGGAACGACGGGATGTACCCGCTCACGGCCTTCGCCTTGAAGCCGGTGAGCGGGCTCAGAAATCGGTTGACATCATCCAGCCGCGGCACCCGCGCGGGGTCGAGGCAGAGGTTGTCGATCCCCTGCAGGAATCGCGGATTGGCGTACGTCCGCCAGCGGCTCTCCATGCGGGCGTACAGCCGGCGCCACGCGTCGTGGTTCGCCTCCGAGTAGAGCTCGAACGGCTGGTGAATGTAGAGCTGCCCCTGCCGCTGGGCCTGCTCGAT
>JAICUF010000186.1 GCA_025935995.1 Gemmatimonadales bacterium | reverse complement strand
GGCTTGATGTCGCGGTGGATCACGCCCAGCCCGTGCGCATACCCGACCGCGTCGGCCACCTCGCGCGCGATCCGGACCGCGTCGTCCACCGGGAGCTGCCGCTCGCGCTCGAGGCGGGAGCGGAGCGTTTCGCCGGTGACCAGCGGCATCACGTAGTAGAGGAGCCCGTCGGCGTCGCCCGAGTCGAGGAGCGGGAGGATGTGCGGATGCTGGAGGCGCGCGGTGGTGCGGATCTCGGAAAGAAAGCGGTCGCCGCCGAGGGCGGCACCGAGGTCGGGGTGCAGGACCTTGATGGCGACGTCGCGCTCGTGCCTGAGATCGTGCGCGAGATAGACCGTGGCCATGCCGCCCTGGCCCAGCTCGCGCTCGATGCGGTAGCGGTCGGCGAGGGCGGCGGCGAGACGGGTGGGGAGCCCGCTCATTTCGCGACCATCCGTCGCTTCAGCTCATCGAGAAAATTGAACACCACCGCGATGCCGAAGGCGTTGCCCGCCGCCTGCCGCGCGATGAGGAACTGCCGCCCGTCGGGCGACACCTCGTACTGCGGGCTGAACGGATTGGTGTAGAAGTTCGCGAGCGAGAAGAGGGCAACGGGGTGGCCGATCCTGAGCGTGGCGCCGGTGGTGACCGGTACTGCAACCATGCTCGGCGTGTCGTCGGCGTAGAAGAGCTCGCCCCCCGCCGGGCTCCAGAGCGGCGTCGAGCCGCCCGCCGTCGAGATCTGATAGCGCCCGCCGCCCGTCTCGGGAAACGGCCGCACGTAGACCTCGCGCCGGCCCGATTCGTTGGACGAGTACGCGAGCCACCGCCCGTCCGGCGAAATGCTGGGCGAGAGCTCCTCGGCGTCGGTCGCGACCAGCGGACGGGCGACGGTGTCGACGCCCGGCCGGATGCCCATGATGTCGCCGCCTCCGGTCTCCTGATTGTCGGTCCGGAACACGAGCCACTGGCCATCGGGTGACCAGGTGTGGCCGCCGACCGACCGCGGGTCACCGATCCGAACCCGGGTGGGACTACCGTGTCCGCTCGCGTCGAGCTGATAGAGGCGGGCGAGCGGTGAGCCGGGCGTATCGCGGTCGGTGAGATAGGAGATCGTGCTCGTGCCCGGGCGCCAGCGGGGCCGCTCCGTGAGGTATCCGTCGAAGGTGAGGCGAACCCTCGGCGCGCCGTCGGTCGAGATCATCCAGAGCTGCGTCCCTCGGTCCTCGCCGCCGAAGGCGGCGGCGATGCGCTTGCCGTCCGGGCTGAAGGCGGCGCCCGCGAAGGTCACGGGATCCGGACCGGAATCGACGGCATGGATCGCGCCCGACCGGTCGACCAGCATCATCGGCTGGGTGCCGGCGGTGCCGGTGAGGTACGCCAGCGTTCCGCGCCGGTCCAGCACGAAGTCCACGACACCGGGCGCCGAGTTCCCGGCCCGAACGGCGACCGTGTCGGCCAGCTCGCGGGCGGCGCCGCTCACCCGGCCGGTCCGCGCGTCGAAGGCGATGGCCCAGAGCACGCCGCTCGCGCGCGCCACGACGAGATGTCCCGTGGGGGCGTAGAGGGCGCGCACGCCCTGCTGCACGATCTCCACGTGCCCGGTCTTCAGATCCGCGACGCCGATGGATCCCTGCTCCGGATCGAACGGATTCTTCTTCGGAACGACGGTCAGGAGTGCGCGCTGACCGCCCGGCAGGAGCTCCGGCCAGAGAAAGACGAGGTCACCGCGGGCCGAATCGAGCGGCGCGACCAGCTTCGCCGTTCCCTTGCGGGGATCGATGCGGAGCAACCCTCGCGGCGAAACGGCGTAGAGGAACCCGTCCGCGCCCCAGTCGAGTCCTCCGCCCCAGTCGCTCGTGGATACGAGGCCCACGTCCGGCAGCGTCGACGGCCGCCCGCCGGTGAGCGGGAGGAGGTTGAGCTGGCGCGGACTCGAGAGGTACGCGAGCGTGTCCCCGGACGGGGAGAAGGCGGCGCAGCAGCCCTGGTCCACCGACTGCGAGAGCCGCTGGGCCTGCAGCTGGTCCCAGCGTCTGAACCAGAGCTGGTCGCTCGCGTTCACGCCGGGGCCGAGATAGGTGATGCCCGACGCGTCGGGCGGCGCGGCGAGATTGGGATACGGCAGGAGATGGAGCTCCTGCCCGATGCGAAGCTGGAGCAGCATGCGCGCGAATGCGGCCGGCGCCTCCTCGCGGCGCAGCAGCGCCGCCGCCAGCACGAGGCCGGCGACCGCGATGAGCGCCGCACCGATGAGCGGGACGCGGGACACCCGCCGGCGCTGCGCCGGCATCACGCGCGTCGTGGCAGCGGCGGCGGATGGACTCGTCAGCGCCTGGGCGAACTCCGCGGCGCTCGCGTACCGGTCGGCCGGCAGCTTCTCGAGCGCGGTGAGCACCGCCGTCTCGACGGCCGGCGGGATCCGCTCGCGCCGAGGGATGAGCCGGGCCGGCTTCTCCGTCATCACCTTGGCCACGATGGACTGCGCGGTGGGCCCGGTGAACGGCGGCTCCCCGAGCAGCATCTCGTACGTCATCGCACCCAGCGCGTACACATCGGACCGCGCCGTGATCTCGCGCTCGCCCATCGCCTGCTCGGGGCTCATGTAGTGCGGCGTGCCGAGCGACATGCCGGTCTCGGTCTTGCGGCTGCCGCTGGCCTTGCTCGCGGCGAGCGCGATCCCGAAGTCGGCCACGAGCGCCTGGGCGTCGTGCAGCAGGATGTTCTCGGGCTTGATATCGCGGTGGATCACGCCGTGCCGGTGCGCGTAGTCGAGCGCGCTCGCGACTTCGGCGGCGAGGCGGACCGCGTCCGCGATCGGCAGCTGCTTCTCGCGGTTGAGGCGGTCCCGGAGCGACTCGCCCTCGATGTACGGCATCACGTAGAACAGGAACGAATCCGCGGCGCCCGAGTCGAAGAGC
>JAICUF010000086.1 GCA_025935995.1 Gemmatimonadales bacterium | reverse complement strand
TCCGGCGGCCGTCTGGTCTACGTCGGCGCCGGCACCAGCGGCCGGCTCGGCGTGCTCGACGCGACGGAGTGTCCCCCGACCTACGGCAGCCCGCCCGGCCAGGTCGTCGGCGTCATCGCGGGCGGCCCGCCGGCGCTCGTGCGCTCGGTGGAGGGCGCCGAGGACGACGAGGCCGCCGGCGGCGCCGCCATGGACGACCTGGGCATCAATAAGGCGGATGTCGTGGTGGGCATCGCGGCGAGCGGGACGACGCCGTACGTGGGCGCGGCGCTCCGCCGCTCCCGCGAGCGCGGCGCCCGGACCGTCTTTCTCTCCTGCACCGAGCCGCCGGTCGCGATCGCCGCGGACGTCTGCATCACCGTGCTCGTCGGCCCCGAGGTCGTGACCGGCTCGACCCGCATGAAGGCCGGCACCGCCACCAAGCTCGTCCTCAACACCATCACCACCGGCGCCATGATCCGCCTCGGCAAGATCTACGGCAATCTCATGGTGGATCTCCGCGCATGGAACGAGAAGCTGGTCGACCGGAGCCGCCGCATCGTGATGGAGACGACCGGCCTCTCGCGCGACGCCGCGGGCGACGTGATCACCGCCGCCCAGGGTCAGGTGAAGACCGCGATCGTGATGGCCCGCCGCGGCGCCTCGCGCGAGGAAGCCGAGCGACTCCTGCGGGAGCACGACGGCCGCCTCCGCGCCATCGTGGGCGACCCGCCGCCGATGCCCGCCGCATGACCGAGCGCCCCACCCTCGCGGTCGGCACCATGTCGGGCACCTCGCTCGACGGCGTGGACGCGGCGCTGGTCCGCTTCACCGATCCCACGCACGTCACCCTCCTCGCCTTCGTCACCCGCCCCTACGACGAAGCCGAGCGTGCCCGCATCCGCGCCGTGCTGGACGGCGCGAGCGCGCGCGACACTGCGCTCTTGCACGCCGACCTCGCCGTCTGGGCCGCCGACGCGGTGCAGGCGGTGCTCGGCGCCGGACACGCGCGCGCGTCGGACGTCTCGTTCATCGGCTTCCACGGGCAGACGATCTGGCACGAGCCGCCCGCGGTGAGCTGGCAGCTGGGCGAGCCCGCGATCCTCGCGGAGCAGTTCGGCGTGCCGGTGGTGAGCGGCTTCCGCGCGCGCGACGTGGCCGCGGGAGGGCAGGGCGCCCCGCTCGTGCCGGTGGCGGACGTCCTGCTCTTCGGCGGCGACGCGCCGCGCATCCTGCTCAACATCGGCGGCATGGCGAACTTCACGTGGGTGAAGCGCCGGGCGATCGAGGACGGCGCCTTCGCCTTCGACACCGGCCCGGGCATGGCGATCATCGACGCCGCCGCCCGCCTCGTGGATCCCGCGCTGCAGTACGACGTGGACGGCCGGCTCGCCGCGCGCGGGACTCCGAACGAGGCCGTGCTGTCCGAGCTTCTCTCCGATCCCTTCTTCCGTGCCGCGCCGCCCCGGAGCACCGGCCGTGAGCGCTTCGGCGACGGCTACGCGCGCGCCCTCGTGGCGCGCGTGCCCGGCGCCGATGCCGTCGCCACGGCGGTGGAGCTCACGGCGCGGTCGATCGCGGGTGCCGTCACGGAGTGGGGACGGGACGCGCGCGAGATCGTCGTCTCCGGCGGCGGCGCGCATCACCCCGGCCTGATGGCCGCGCTCGAGCGCGCGCTCGGTCCATCCCGCACCCTCCGCCGCTTCGACGATCTCTTCTTCACCGGCGACGCCAAGGAAGCCGTCGCCTTCGCGCTGCTCGGCTACCTCACGATGCATGGCCAGCCCGGCAACCTCCCCGGCGCCACCGGCGCCGCGGGCGGCCGCGTGCTCGGTGCCGTCACGCCGGCCTGAACCGTGACGCTCGCGCGGCTGGTGCTCCCTGCGCTCCGCGCGTCCGCCGCCGGCGACTTCGAGCACGAGCGCGGCCGCATCGACGAAGCCCTGGCACTCGGCGTCGGCGGCTTCATCGTCTTCGGCGGCGCGCCCGATCTCGTCACCCGCCTCACCGCCGATCTGTCGCAGCGCGCGGGCCGTCCGCTCCTCATCGGCAGCGACCTCGAGCGTGGCGCCGGCCAGCAGTTCGCCGGGCTCAGCGAGTTTCCCCCGCCGCTGGCGCTCGCCTCGCTCGACGATCTCGCGGCGGTCGCCACCGCGGCGGCCGTCACCGCGCGCGAGGCGCGGTCGGTCGGCGTCAACTGGATCTTCGCGCCCGACGCCGACCTCGACATCCTGCCCGCCAATCCCATCGTCCAGACCCGCTCCTTCGGCGCCGACCCCGTCGTCGTCGCGGCCTGCGTCCGCACCTGGGTCGAGGCGTGCCAGGCCGCGGGCGCGCTCGCCTGCGCCAAGCACTATCCGGGGCACGGCCGCACGGCGACCGATTCACACGCCGGACTGCCGGTCGTAAGCGAGTCGGCCGATGCGCTTGCCGCCGATCTCGCCCCGTTCCGCGCGGCCATCGCCGGCGGCGTGGCCTCGATCATGACCGCGCACGTCGCGTTCCCCGCGCTCGATCCCTCGGGTGTTCCCGCCACCCGCTCGCGCCGCATCCTGGGCGGGCTCCGCGCCGATCCCGATTTCCGCGGGCTCGTCGTGACGGACGCGCTCATCATGGACGCGGCGACCGCGGGAAGGGCGGAAACCGAAGGGGTCGTGGACGCCATCGCCGCGGGGGTGGACATCCTGCTCTACCCGAACGACACCGCGAGCGTCGTGCGAGCCCTCGACGACGCGGCACGCAATGGGGGCATTCCTCCCGAGCGCGCGGCCGATGCGCTGGCCCGCTACGGCCGCGCGCTGGCCCGCGCCACCGAGGGGCTGCCCGAGCTACCGACGAGCCCGGCCGGCGACTTCTCCGCCGCCATCGCCGACCGGCTCGTTGAGCGAAGCGCCGCCGCTCTCGCCGCGCCGCTGCTCCGCGCTCCGCTCGAGCTCCTCATCGTGGACGACGACCTCGGCGGCCCCTATCCGCCGGGTCCGAGCGATTTCGTCGCCCGCGCGCTCGAGACGGCGGGCTTCGCTCCCGGATCCGGCGGCTCCCGCGTCGCGCTCGTGTTCGCGGAGCCGCGGGCATGGAAGGGGAGGGCGGGACTGGGGGACGCGGCGCACGCAACGCTCGAGCGCGCTGGGGCGCTCGACCTCATCGTGCTCTTCGGCCACCCGCGCCTCGCGGCGGAGCTTCCGCCCGGGACGCCGGTGCTGATCGCGTGGCATCGCCAGCGGCTCATGCAGGACGCCGTGGCGCGCTGGCTCAGCCGGCTGCTGCCTCCGGCGGCCGCGCGACGCGGCTGAGGAACGGAATCAGGAGAAAGGCGGGAAGTCCCACGAGGAAGGTGACGAGGAAGTACGTGGAGTAGCCCAGGTGCTCGGCCACCGTGCCGGACCCGGCGCCCGCCACGCTCCGCGTCACCGCCAGCAGCGCCGAGAGCAGCGCGAACTGCGTCGCCGCGAAGCGCCGCTCGCAGAGCGACATGAGGTACGCCAGGTACGCCGCCGTCGCGAGCCCGGCGGCGAAGTTCTCGAAGATCGCGGCGCCGAAGACGGCGCCCTGGCCGGGGAAGAACGTCGCCGCCGCCCAGTAGCCGAGCGCCGAACAGGCCTGCACGGCGCCCAGCGCCCAGAGCGCCCGGCGGATTCCCCAGCGCGTCGTGAGCACGCCGCCGATCACCGCGCCGCCCACCGTCGCGAGCGTGCGCGCCAGCGTGAGCGCCCCGCCGATCTCCTCCAGGCTGAGCCCGCGATCCACCCAGAACGGCCGCATCATCGGCTCGAGCGCCGCCACGTCGAGCTTGAAGATCAGGGCGAACGCGATCACGAGCCAGATCCCGCGCCGCCGGAAGAGCGCGCGCACCGGCTCCCAGATCGCCTGCCGCTCCACCGTCCGCTCGCGCCGGACCGACGGCAGGAAGAGGGCCGCGACCGCGAGCCCGCCCACCATCGCCGCCGCGGCCGTGAACGCCGCGCGCCAGCCCGCCCTCCCCGCGAGCCACACCACCGCACCCCCCGCCACGAACATCGCCCCGCGGTAGAGCGCGATCCTCACCGAATTCGCCGCGCCCAGCTCCGCTTCACTCGTGGACTCGATCGTGAACGCATCGATCGCCACGTCCTGCGTGGCCGAGAGCGTCGTCATGGCGACGAGCAGGAACCAGAACCCCGGCGCCAGCCGGTGCACGTCCGCCGCCGCCACCAGCAGCGTGAGCGCCGCCAGCGCCGCAAGACACGCGACGATCCACTGGCGCCGCGTGCCCACGCGGTCCACCAGCGGCGACCAGATGAACTTGAATGTCCAGGGGAAGCTCACCGCTGCGACGAGCCCGACCTTCACCAGGCCGGCACCCTCGGAGCGGAGGTAGATCGGGAGCGCGTCGTTGACGAAGCCGTACGGAAAGCCCGACGCGAAGGCGACGAGCGCGATCCAGCCCAGCCGGACGGCGAGCGGCCCCTCGGCGGGGGCGCGGCTCACCGCTGCCGCGGTGCGTCCCGGAGCAGCTCGTGCACGAAGCGGACCGGCACGCCGTAGATGATGCGGCCCGCGCTGTCGCGCTCGCTGCCGTAGAGGACGGCCACGACTTCGCCCTTCGCGTTGAAGATCGGACTCCCGCTCGAGCCCTGCGCGCCGTAGCCGTCCACCTGCACCAGCGTGGGCAGCACGCGCGACACCGTGCCCTGCATGCTGGTGGCCGAGACGCCGACCTCGCGCCAGTCGCCGCCCATCTGCAGATCGAGTCCCAGCGGATACCCCAGCATCGCCACCGGAGCGCCCTCGGCGAGCGCCGGGTTCGCCGGCGCGATGGCGCGCACCGCCGGCAGCCGGGACGGCGTCTTCACGCGGAGGAGCGCGAGGTCCGCCACCCCGTGCACGCTCACGATCTCCGCCGCGTAGGTCTGCGATGAGCCGTCGAGCACGACACTCAGGCGCTTCGAGTGCGCGCCGCCGGTCGTCACGAGGTGCCGGTTGGTCACGATCAGCGCCTCGCCCCGGCTCGAGCGCACCACGAAGCCGGTGCCGCTGAACGAGCTCCCGTCGTCGAACTGTGCCACCACGAGCGCCACCGCCGAGCGGTTTTCCCGCGCGATCCGCGCGAGGTCGAGCATCGCCGTCGAGATGATCTCCCGCTGGCGCTGCGCCGTGTCCCGCATCTGGCGGCGGAGGAGCTCCTCGCGCGCGCCGCTCTGGCCCGAATGCCAGATCCATCCGCCGGCGAGGGCCACGACGAGTGCTCCCGCGAGCACGCCGCGCCGCCGGATCGCCGCCTGGCGCCGCCGCGCCGCCTGCTCGATCGACGCCACCGTGATCCCGCCCAGCGGCGCGGGCCGGAGCCGGAGCTCCGCCGCCGTCGGACGCGTGCGCTCGACCGGCAGCGCCTCCCGCTCGCGGGTCACCGGCTCCGGCAGGAAGCTCACCTGCGTCACCGGGCCGCCACGGCCCAGCTCGATCATGTCGCCGCTCTCGAGCAGGAGATCGCCCACCACGCGCTCGCCGTTCACGAAGGTGCCCGCGGCGCTCCCGAGGTCGCGCACCACCCAGCCGCTGTCGCGCCGCACTACCGCCGCATGGCGCGCGGAGATCGGCGTCTCGTAGTACGCCTCGAACCGCACGTCGGCGGCGGGGTGGCGGCCGATCGTGATGTAGGTCTTGTCGAGCGTGACGGCCTGCCCGACACGCTCTCCGGCCCGGATCTCGAGGCGAATGCTCATGGGCGCCTACAGGAAGAAGAGAAGGAGCACGGCGAGCAGGACGAGCCCGCCCGCCAGCATGACCATCGTGGCCGGCCGGATGCCGGCGCCCGTCGGCGCGACCACCCCCGGCGCGATCGGCTCCGGCATCGGCGTGTCCACCTGTCCGGAATCCCGCGCATCCGCCGGGAAGGTGCGATAGCCGACGTCGGTGTCGCCGTTGGAGTCGCCGAGGCCCTCGCCGCCGAAGCGCGCCGTGACGACCGTGATGTTGTCGGGGCCGCCGCGCTCGTTGGCGAGGTCGATGAGCGCGCCGCAGAGCGCGGCCAGGTCCTCGTGGCGTCCCGCCATCTCGCCGATCTCGTCCCGCTTCACGAGCCCCGAGAGTCCGTCCGAGCAGATGACCAGCAGGTCGCCCCGGCGGAGCGACTGGTGGCTCAGGTCCACCTTCACGTTCGCGTCCGGGCCCAGCGCCTGGAGGATGATGTTCCGCCGCTCGCTGTGCTCGGCCTCCTCCTCGGTCAGCTCACCCGCATCCACCAGGCGCTGCGTGAGCGACTGGTCGCGCGTGAGCTGGCTGGTCCGGCCGTCGCGGATGAGGTAGGCCCGGCTGTCGCCGATCTGCGTGACGTAGAGGTCCGAGCCGTAGACGCCGGCCGCGGTGACGGTGGTGCCCATCCCCCGCACCTCGGGATGCTCCCGCGCGTAGGTAAAGAGCTCGCCGTTGGCCAGCTCCACCGCCTCCTTCATCCGGAACGCGAATCGCTCGGCCGAATTCTCGGGGTCGGTGCGCCAGGTCTCGATCAGGTGGCGGCAGATGATGTCCGCGGCCATCGCGCTCGCGATCTCGCCCGCCGCGGCACCCCCCATCCCGTCGGCCACCATGAAGAGCGAGCCGCGCGGCCCCAGCTCGTGCTCGCGCACGTCGGGCTGCAGGCTCGCCTTCCCGGTCGACAGGTCGGCGACCAGGAACGTGTCCTCGTTGTGGTCCCGGGAACGGCCCAGGTCGGTCTTGCCGAAGACCGAGACGTGTACCGGCCCCTTCGTCACGCTGGCCTCATCGAGCCATCCGCACGTTCGGCGTTGCCACCGGAAGAGATCGAGCTGGGGGTGAGCGGAGAATCTAGAGTTAGGTCGGAGAGGCGTCAATGCGGAGCTTGGCGTAAGTTCTGACCAGTGTGTACCTTGCACGGATGAAACTGGGCCGATACACCCGCTGGGCAGCGCTCTCGCTCACGATCCTGCCCGCGCTCGCCTGCCGCACCGCACCTCCCGCACCCGTTTCGCCGGCTCCCGGATCCGCGCCCGCCGTGTCCCGGCTGCCGCCGGTGCCGGCGGTCCGCGGCCCCCTCGCGCTCCACGTCGTCTACCCCTCCGCCGGCGACGTGGTGGACGCGCGCGACTCGAGCTTCATCTTCGGCTCGGCCGGCAGTGGCGACGCGACGGTGACGATCAACGGCGCGCCGGTGCGCGTCTGGCCCAACGGCGCCTGGATCGGCTGGATCGCCTTCCCGCCCGACAGCGTGATGAGCTTCGACATCGTGGCCACCACGCCGCGCGACACGGCACACCTCGTCTGGACCGCCCGCCGCGCGCGCCGCCGCACCGCACCGACCGGCGCCGTCTGGATCGACTCCACCTCGATCACCCCGCGCGGCGATCTCTGGCTCCCGCGCGACGAGAACGTGACGGTCCGCGTCCGCGCCGCGCCCGGCGCCACGCTCCGCCTCCGCCTGCCGGGCGGCATGGTCGTCCCCTTCGTCTCCGCCGCCGCGCTCGACGACGTTCCCGAGGCGATCCGCGCCTTCGACCGCGACACCACCAACCTCCGCCGCGCGGCCGCATCCGACCGCTATCTCGCCGTCTTCCGGGGCGAGCACGTCGGCGCCGATCCCGGGCCGGTCCTCGGCCGGTCCCCCGCCGCCGCGGGCGATACCAGCTCGGCCGTGATCGAGGCGATCGCCGGCAGCGACACCGCGCGCGTCCGCTGGCCCATCCGCCTGGCACTCCTCGACACCATGCCGCTGGGCGTGATGCTCGACGACGACACCGCCGGCCGCGGCAACACCGACAGCATCACGATCGGGCGTGCGCTCCAGGGCGGCACCTACAACTGGTTCTTCCCGACCGGCACGCGCGCCGCCGTGAGCGGCCGCGCCGGCAACGACCTCCGCCTCCGCCTCGTCCCCGGCCTCGACGTCTGGGTCCCCGCGGCGGATGCGCACCCCGTCCTGCTCAACACGCAGCCGCCCGTCGTCGGCTCGCTCACCCTCACGCCGCGCGCCGACCGTGCCGTGCTCCGGATCCCGGTGAGCGAGCGCGTCCCCTTCCAGGTGACCGAGACCGAGCGCACCCTCGCGCTCACCCTCTACGGCACCGTGGGCGACGTGAACTGGATCCGCTACGGCAGTCCCGACTCGCTGGTGCGCGCCATCGCGTGGTCGCAGGGCGCGGACCGGAGCGTGACGCTCACCGTCACGCTGGGTGAGCCGGTCTGGGGCTACCGCACGCGCTGGGATCACGGCGATCTCCTGCTCGAGATCCGCCGCCCACCCGCAATCGATCCGGGCTCGCCGCTCCGCGGCCGCCTCATCGTGGTGGATCCCGGCCACCCGCCAATCGGCGCCACCGGCCCCACCGGCCTCCGCGAGGCGGAAGCGAACCTCGGCATCGGCCTCGCGCTCCGCGACATGCTGACGGCGGCCGGCGCCCACGTCGTGATGACGCGCGTCTCCGACAGCGCGGTGGATCTCTATCCGCGCACCAGGCTCGCCGACACCGTGAACGCCGAGCTCCTGATCTCGATCCACAACAACGCGCTGCCGGACGGCGTGAACCCGTTCACCAACAACGGCACCAGCGTCTTCTACAACCACCCGCAGAGCATCCCGCTCGCCATGGCCGTGGACCGCGCCCTCGTCGCGCGGCTCGGTGTGAGGGATCTTGGCGTGGGGCGGGGGGACCTGGCGCTCGTCCGGCCGACCTGGATGCCGGCCATCCTGAGCGAGGGGCTCTTCATGATGCTCCCCGACCAGGAGGCGGCGCTGCGGTCGCCCGAAGGGCAGCGGCTCTACGCGGAGGGTGTCTTCGAGGGGATCCAGCAGTTCCTCCGCGACCGGGCACGCGCCCCGTGATGTGGCGGGTCCGACGCCCCGGGCGTCTCCAGCATCGGCACCCCAAGGACACTCTGATGCGCCCGTTCCACTCACACATTCTCGCGCTCGCCTGCCTCGCCGCCGCACCGGTGGCGGGGCTTCGCGCGCAGTCGCCCGCCGATCGAGCCGCGCTCGAGTCGCTGCGGGATTCGCTGCTCGGCACCCGCGATTCGCTCCCGCTCCTCAACCTCGAGCGCCGGATGATCGCGCAGGCGAAGGCCGACCGGAACGACGTCGTCCTCCACCTCCGGCTCGGCTTCGTGTCGCTCCGGCTGGGCGAGATCGCCGGCCACTCGCACTATGACGACGCCGCCTCCGAGTTCCAGTGGGCCATCGATCTCCAGCCGCAGTGGCCCTATGCCTGGTACGGCATGGGCCTCGCCGAATACGGCGTGGGCGACTCGCAGGTCTCCATCGTCGCCGGCCTCGCCACCATGCTCGGCAAGGACGCCCTCTCCCGCTCCGCGATGGCCTTCGCGAGATCGGCCGAAGTGGATCCGTCGTTCGGCCGCGGCCTCGTCGAGCTCGCCAACACCGCCCTCAGGCAGCGCGTCAACATCAAGCTCGGCGTGGCCCTCGACGCGCTCCGCCGCTCGGCCTCCACCGCGGCCTCGGAGAATCCCGACGTCCTCCTCGCGCGCGGACGGATCGAGCGCGAAGCCGGCGACGTCGACTCCGCGCTCGTCGCGCTGCGGCACTACCTCCGCGTCGGCCAGGACAGCGCGCTGGCGCTCCTCGAGCTCGGCCGCACCGAGCTCGTCGCGGGCCGGCCCGGGGGCGAGGCGCACTACTATGAGGGCGCCGCGCGCGACGACTCGACGGCGGTAGCCGAATACCGCCGGGACATCGCGGTGATCGCGGCGGACAGCTCGCTCGACGCGTTCGACGCCACGCACGGCCAGGCCCGCGCCGCCTTCCTTCGCGATTTCTGGGTGACCCGAGACGACGCCGACCTCCAGCCCCGCGGCGCGCGGCTGGCCGAGCACTACCGGCGGATCGCGTATGCGCGGCGGAACTTCTTCCTCACGAGCCTGAGCCGGCACTACGACATCGTCGAGCGCTACCGCTCGGGCAGCCGCGACTACGACGACCGCGGCATCATCTACATCCGCCACGGCAAGCCGACCGACCGCGCCTCGTACCACTCGCCCAGCGTCGAGGCCAACGAGTCGTGGCGCTACGCCCGCGCCGACGGCGACCTCATCTTCCACTTCATCGCCCGCGAGGACGTGCAGGACTACAAGCTGGTGGAGAGCGTCTTCGACATCCTGGGCTTCAGCAGCGCCGTGAACGCCCAGAACGGCGACTCGACGGCGCTCAACGCCCAGGTGCAGGATCTCCTCCTCTCGCGCGAGCAGCTCTCGCCCATCTACGGGCGGCTGCAGCGGGTGGGTGCGGCGAGCGAGGTGCGGTTCCAGAACGACGAGCGGCAGGTGGGACGCGAGAGCATCCGGCGGGGGACGACGACCGACTCCTACGAGCTCGAGTTCGCCAAGTCGCTGATCGCGAAGGCCGAGGTGCTGGGCGTGGGGCACGACTCGGGATCGAGTCTCCTCCAGGTGACGTACGCGATTCCCGGCACCTCGCTCGACCCGGTGCAGATCGAGCGCGGCAGCCTCTACGTCATCCGCCTCCGCGTGGCCGTCTTCGATTCGACCAACCACCTGGTGGCGACGCTCGACACCACGCGCCGCGTCGTGTCCGCGCGCCCGGTCCCGCCCAACGAGAACCTCGTCGGCCGCGTGGCGCTCAAGGTCCCCGCCGGCACCCTCCAGTACCGGATGGCGATCCAGTCCGGCGCCGACGTCGGCAGCGTCCTTCCGCGCGACACGGTGCGCGTGGTTCCGGTCAGCTCACCCTCCCCGGTGCTGAGCGACCTCGTCCTCGGCTCCCGGCGCGTTCCCGCCGTCTGGCATCCCGCGCCGGGTGACACGGTCTTCTTCAACCCGCTCCGCACCTTCAAGACCGGCGAGCAGATGGAGCTCTACTACGAGATGGCCGGCGTCTCGCCCGGCGCCGACTACACGACGCAGGTCGCCGTGAAGCGCGGCAAGGGCGGCGGCGGCTTCTTCAGGAAGCTCTTCGGCGGCGGCGGCTCCGCCCTGAGCATCAAGTTCCAGGAGCACGCGACCGCGCCGACCGCCTCCGTCACCCGCACCCTCTCCCTCGCCAAGCTCAAGCCCGGCGACTATACGCTGGAGGTGACGATCACGGACGCGGCGGGAAGGAGCGATCGGAGGTCGGAGCCGTTTGAGGTGGTGCAATAGGAAGGCGGACGGGGCCGACAAGGCCGTCCGCCCCGTCCGCCTTCCTAAAGCGGCCACCCCACCGGCCGATTCTGCGTCAACACCAGCATCGGCTGCACCAGCGCCTCCGCCTTCACCGTCGCCTCCACCTGCACCAGGTGCTGGGTGACGCCCGTGGAGGCGTCGAAGGTGGCGATGTGCATCAGGAGCGTCGAGAGGGGGCACTCGGCGGCGTCGAGGCGCCCGGGGTCCACGTTGGGGCTGAGGGTGCCGGGCTCGAGGGTGATGCGGGCGTGGCCGAAGAGCCAGAGCTGGTGGCGCTCGAGGCAGGAGAGGAGGCGCGGGGTGAGCGCCATGCTCTCGCCGTTCAGGGTGATGAGACCCAGCGTGGAGCGGTCGTTGTGCCGGCGGGAGTGCAGCACGAAGCCGTAGCCGAAGACCAGCTCCTGGTCCGCACTCCGGCGGAGGGCGGCGCGCAGCTTCTGCTGGCTGAACGCGATGGTGTGGTACGGGACCACGGTGGTGCTCCGGACGAGGGTCGGTGCAGGCGATTGCATGGGGCGTGCCAGAGGGGCGAGACGGGCGGGACGGGCGGGGCGGG
>JAICUF010000135.1 GCA_025935995.1 Gemmatimonadales bacterium | reverse complement strand
GGTGAGCCGCGCCATGAGCCCGTGCCACAGCTGGGGATCGCCGTACATGGCGGACTTGGTGCGGACGAAGTCGCGCGTCGGCCGCCCCTCGATGAGATACGAGGCCAGCGTGAACGGCGCTCCGGCGAAGCCCAGGACGGCAACACCCTGCGGGCCGAGCTCCGCCTTGAGGATGCCGAGGGTCTCGAGCAGGAAGGGGACATCGGCCGGCGGCTCGAGCGTGCGGAGCGCGGCGAGATCGGCGGAGGATCGAACGGGGTTGGCGATGACGGGCCCGACGCCCTCGACGATCTCGAGGTCGATGCCGACTCCGGCGAGCGGCAGCATGATGTCGGAGAAGACGACGGCGGCGTCGAGCGCCATGCGGCGGAGCGGCTGCAGCGTGACTTCGGCGCAGAGCTCCGGCTGCCGGCAGATCTCCAGCAGCGACCAGCGTTCGCGGACCGCGCGATACTCGGGGAGCACGCGCCCGGCCTGTCGCATGAACCAGAGCGGCGTCCGCGGAACGGGCTCGCGCCGCGCGGCCCGCAGGAAGAGACCGGCCGCGTTCACCCGAGCAGGGCGAGCGCGGCGTCGAGCGGGCGATGGATCGCCGTGAAGATCGGCGTGTCGCGCAGCGTGTATCGGCGGGACTCGGTCGAGCGGAGGTCGATCACGAGCTGCTGATGCCGCTCCAGCCGGTCGGTTTCGTAGGCGACGATGAATTCCTGGTCGTCGAGCCCCGTCGCGTAGAGCAGCACCTGCCGCACGTCGGCGAACTCATGGCCCACCCGCATGTGCTCGTTCATCAGGCCCTGCCGGGCCTCCCGCGTCATCAGGTACCACTCGACCGTCTTGCTGAAGGGATAGACGACGAGATACCGGAGGCGCTCCGGCTCGTCGAGCGCCTGCTCCTGCGCCGTCCGGCGCTTCGTGTAGATGGACGGCCGCGTGAGCCCGAAGAGCGCGTGCGTGACCTCGCAGTACTGGCCGAGTCCGGTCTGGAGCAAGGCGCTCAGCGTCTCCTGCACCGGCTCCGGGTCGTCCGCCCGCCACCAGAGGAGCAGCTCCGCGCTCACCTTGAGGCCGAGCGTGCTGTAGGCGTCGGTGACCACCGCCGGCGCCGCCTTCCGGATGACATCGGCGAACTCGGCCCGCCCGCGCGCACGAACGTCGGCGCGCTGCCGGCGCCAGAGCGGATCGGTGCGCAGGCAGAGGTACTGCACGAAGCGCGAGCGCGCGGGCGCCTCGGTGGCGGCGGTCTCGGCCGGACGGTCGGCGGTGGCGGTCATGAGGACTCCGGAATCAGCGCGGTGGGCTCGGATGCGGGATGGCTCGCCGCGACCGGGCATCCGGCGGCCTCGGGCAACAGGCCGAAGAGATACTGGACGATCTGCGCCATGTTGGCGCCCTCGGGATCGCTGCGAAGCGTCGTGACGGGATGGTGGAGCAGCTTGTTCACGACGCGCGACGCGAGCCCGCGCACGATCAGCCGCTCGCGGTCGGTGAGTTCGGGCATGCGCGCCAGCGCTCGCGCGATCTCCTGGTCGCGGATCGTCTCCGCCCGCGCCCGGAGCGCGGTGATCGCGGGAACGACCTGCCGCGACCGCCACCACTCCATGAAACGCTCGGCGCGCTCGGCGACGATCGCCTCGGCGTCGTCGAGCTCACCGGCGCGAAGCGCACGGTTGGCGTCGGCGACCGCGATCAGCGCGTCCATGTCCCGGAGGGTCAGCCCCGGGAGCAACGCGGCGGCGGGATCGACATCGCGCGGCACGGCGAGGTCGAGACAGACGAGTCGGCGGCCTGCGCGACGCTCGAGGGCGGCCGCGATCATTCCCGCATCCAGCACGATGCCGGGTGCGGCGGTGCAGCTCAGCACCGCATCCGGCGCGTCCAGCAGCGCCGGCAGAGCGGCCCACGCCCCGGCTACCGCCCCGCTCGAGCTCGCGAGCAGCGCCGCGCGCTCGGGATCACGCCCGGTGACGGTAACCCGCGCTCCCGCTTCGGTGAGCTGGCGGATGGCGATCGCCGCCGTCCGTCCGGCCCCGACGACGAGGACCGGCCGCCCCGCGAGCGCGCCGAGCTCATCCTGGGCCGCGCGCACCGCGACGGACACCACGGACACACGGCTCCGGCCGATACCGGTGGCGCTCCGCACCCGCTTGCCCGCGGCGAGCGCCGCGCTGCCCAGACGGCTCAGCACCGGACCGAGGGCGCCCGCGCCGCGCGCGATGGCGAGCGCGCGCTTCAGCTGCGCGACGATCTGGTCCTCGCCCAGCACCATGGAGTCGAGCCCGGCGGCCACGCGGAACAGATGCCGGACGGCCGCGTCGTGGGCGTGGACGTACGTGACCGGCGCGAGCTGCGCCTCGCTCATCCCGCTCGACTCCGCGAGAAAGCGCAGCAGGTGCCGGGCACCAGAGTCGGCGTGGCCCGCGAAGGCATAGACTTCAGTGCGGTTGCAGGTCGAGAGGAGGAACCCCTCGTCGAGGGAGGCCGAGAGTCGCCGGACTGCGGCTGGAAGGTCGGGCTCGGCAAAGGCGAGCCGCTCACGACGGGCGAGAGGTGCGGTGGCGTGGCTGAGACCAACTGCGACGATCTGCATTGCGCTCCAGCAGGTTCAATCAGGCGCGAGTCAGGACCCGGAAGATAGTCGAATACTGCCTCCTGCGCGTCGGATCGCGCTCAGGGCGCCGCGCCTGCGAACGTCACGTCCACGTGGACCTGGATCTGCCGGTCCATGCGGAGAATGCCGAGCATCTTGGTCAGCCCGCCGATGTGATAGTCGGCCAGGTCGAGCTGGAAGCTCGTCGTGATCCGGACGGCGTCGGGAAGCCGGCGCAGAATCGCGGAGAGCTGCTCGTCGCGGGTCACGCCGTGGATCGTGAGCTTCCCCACGAGGGTGACGCGCTGGCCGTCTCCTTCCGAGGGCCCCGCCACGACGCTGGTCAGCTCGTAGCGCATCGTGGGGAAGCGGCCGGTCTCGAGCGACGAGTTGAGATCCCGGTCGCGATGCCCGTTGCCCGTCTTGAGCGTCGCCGTCTGGGCCTCGACGAAACCGGTCACGCCGCCGAGCGCGGGCCCGCCGTGGATCTCTCCCGTCACCGATGTCGTCGCCCCGACGAAATCGCCCGTCGTGGCGTGCCCATCGAAGCTGAGCTTCCCTTCCCGCACCCGGCCGTTCGGAATCACGTCCTGCGCCGCGAGCGGACGCGCGGCCATGGCCAGCAGGGATGCGCAGATGAACGCAGTGGGCAACCATTGACGCTTCATGAGCCGAACCCCCGGCGCACCGCCATCCGGCCGCTCAGCGCGTCCGAGGGCGAGAGATAGAGCTCCGCCGACACTTCCCACGCCGGACGCACCACCCAGCTCGCGCCGGCGTAGGTCACGAACCGCGCGAGATCGACTTCGATCTTCCGGTTGTCGGTGCTGCCCTGGCTGTTGGTGAAATTCACCTGGAACCTTGGATGGAGGATGTTGTAGCCGACCCCGGCGTAGGGCCGGAGCCGCCCGCCCGCCACGGGTACACCCACGCTGGCGTCGAGCCCGAAGATGTTCGGATGATAGCGGTCGTCGGAGCGGGTCCCCTCGAAGCATTCGCTCGCCGGGTCGGCGAGGGCGTCGGTGTCGCAGGTGATGGGAGCGCGAATGAGGCCGACGGTTCCGTGCGCTCGCAGCCCCAGCGCCGCCTTCCCGATCCCCGCACGGTAGCCGAGGGCGACGGAGACCAGGTTCGCGCGCACGCCCGCGAGCCTGACGGGCGGGATCCAGCTCACTTCGAGGCCCATCCCCCAGGGCAGGAGCAGCTCGGCCCGCGGCCGCGGGATGGCGAAGAGGAACTGGGTCTTTTCCGGCCCCTTGCCCGGCCGGCAGATGGTCGCGGTGCGCGTCGTCTCGTCGGGCGTGGGCACGGTGGCACCTTCGACGCCCAGGCGGAAGGTCGTGTGGGGAACACGGAACGGCGCGCTCAGGGGGCTGAAGGCGAGCGGCACCGACGCCACGGCCAGCGTCTTCGCCTCGTGCGAGTCCTTCGGCGGGAAGCAGTCTCCCTGCGCGGCGGCAGCCCGAGGCGTCATCGCGGCCAGCAGCAGGACGGCGGGGGCAGCTGCGCGGCGCATCGTCATTGGACGATGATGGTGCCGGCCATCCCCGTCGGAATGCCGCCGGTTCCCGGATCGCCGTGCACGCTGCAGTAGTACCGATAGGTGCCGGGCGCGGTGAACGTGACGCTGTAGGTATGCTGGGCGGCGACCACGGCCGGGTCGCTGGGGATCGTCGCCGGCGGTTCCGGCACGATGCTGTGCCCGACTGCGCCATCATTCCACACGAAGGTCACGGTGGTGCCCGCGGGGACGGTAAGCTGCGAAGGCTGGAACTGCGAGTTCCGGAGCTCGATCGTATTGGCTCCGGTGGTGACGACTGCCGTGCTCGTGAACGTCACCGGCGAGCCGGCCAGTCCGGCCACCGTCGCGGTCACCGACGCTGAGCCGGCCGTGCCGGGGAGCGTCTGGACGGTGGAGGCGATGCCCTGCGCGTTGCTGTTCGAGCTCGCCGGATCCACCGAGCCACCCACGGTGGTCGAAGCCCAGGCGACGGCCGTCCCCGCGACGGGATTTCCAAACTGATCCACGATGCGAACCTGGAGCGGCGTCGTGAGCGCGATGCCGGTCGCTCCGGTTTGACCGCCGCCCCCGGCGGACGACATGGTGGCGGCGGGTCCGGCAGCTGCCGCAGCGCTGAACGTAACCGGCGAACCGTTTGCATTCGCTACCGTCGCCGCTGCGCTCTGCGCCCCGGCCGCGTGGCCCAGTGTCCACGTGCCGGTCGCAATGCCAGCGGCGTCGCTGGTTGCGGATGCCGGGGCGACGCTCCCGCCGGATCCGCTGGCCCATGCCACCGCGACGCCCGCCTGTGGGGCGCCACCGCTCGTGATCACCACTCGAAGCGGGCTTGCGAGGGCGGCGCCGACCGTGCCGGCCTGGGCGTCGCCGCTCGGCGAGGCCTGTGCCACGGTGAGCGGGCCGGGACCGTCGGTCGTATCGCCACCACCGCCGCACGCGGCGGCGGCGAGCGCGAGGAGAGTGAGCGCAAGAGCACGTCCCGTCATGATTCCTCCGGAAGCCGCTACGGGTTCACGACGATGACGCCGGTCATCGTCGGATGAATGGAACAGTGGTAGTGATAGCTGCCGGGCGCGGTGAAGGTGTGCTCGAAGGTCGCGCCGGGGGCCAGGGAGCCGGAGTCGAACAGCCCCTGGGTGTCGGAGGTGATCGTGTGCGTCGTCCCGGCAGTTGCGCCGGTGCCGTAGGCACCGCCGGTCGTTCCGACGTCGCCGTTCCTCCACTTCACCGTGCCATCGTCGGCGAGCGACAGCGTGAACGGGCTCGGCGCGAACGCGCTCGAGCCGCGAGTCTCGGCGCCGGTCTGGATGGAAACGTCCACGCCGGGCGTGGTCGGGTCGGTGGAGCTGGAGCAGCCGGCGAGCAGCAGGCCGACCGCGATGGTCGCGAAATGACGGGAATACACCAGTGACCTCCTCGGGTGAAGGACAAATTGTCGCGGAGTCCTATTATCTGCAAGCTTTATTGGACATAACATGGATTGAAAAGCGCCGACACCGGCGCCCTTCACCACTCCAACTGCTCGCTGGAGTGGGAGACGCCGGTCTCGGCGCGCTTGCACAACCGGGATGGCTGAAATGCCGGACCGGTAAAACGAAGCGGGCGGCTGCAGGGAGCCGCCCGCGGCGGCCATGCCGGATTTTGCCGACTCGGCTGCGCCGGCGTGCGCACCGATCGCGCCGAGGCCGAGAAAGGCCGCACCGGCACCGATTG
>JAICUF010000150.1 GCA_025935995.1 Gemmatimonadales bacterium | reverse complement strand
CTATGGCGCCGAGGTCGAAGGCACCGACATGACCGGCCGCCTGGCGCTCGTGTGGGACTCGCGCAGCAACGAGTTCAATCCGCGAAGCGGCATCCTGGCGGAGGGCGGCTACGAGCTCGGCCGGAGCGGCGGCGAGGGGTACCAGCGGGCGTACGGCCGGATCAAGGGCTACCTCCCGCTGCGCCCCTCGACGGTCCTCGCCGCCCGTGTCGCGGCGTCCAACATCACGGGCACGCCATCGTTCAATTCCCGCTTCGAGATCCCGACCTGGGAGGATCCGATCGCCGTGTACGGCGGCTACTCCTCGAACCGCGGCTTTCCCGGCGGACGGTTCGTGGGGAGTGGCGTCGTGTTCGGATCGGTGGAGCTGCGGCAGGACTTCCTTCCGATCGGCGAGCTGGCCGCGGGGAGCCTGGTCCTCTTCATGGACGCGGGGCGGGTGTTCGAGGGGGACAACTTCACCTTCGACGGGAAGGCAATGCACGTGGCCGGTGGCATCGGGCTCGCGGCGCGGCTGCTTCGCTCCACCATCTTCACGGCCAATGTCGCCAAGGCCGGCGAAGGGTGGCACTTCTCGGCCGGCGCCAACTGGGCCTTCTAGCGGCTCCGGGGAGGGTCAGGCCGCGAGCAGGCGGAGCACCTCGCGGAGGGTCGTCTCGCCGCGGTCGCGCGCGTACCACCGGCGCACTTCCGGATACAGCTCCGCCTTCGGGACGCTTCCCCTGTTGGCCATGACGAACGCCTGCAGCTCCGCGGGTCGCGGGCCCCAGTGGCCCAGCTCGCGGAAGTGGCGGTCGAGTGCCACGACGATGGGGATCGAGCGCGAACCGTTGGTGAGGTAGCGGTCCATCACGGCGGGATGCTCGTCGCGGCGGAGGACCCGCAGCTCGAGCCCGGGCGATGCGTCCGCGAGCCGGGCGACGATGGGCACGGTGTTCGATGCGTCGCCGCACCAGTCTTCCGCCAGCACCAGAAGCCCTACGCCTGCGTCATCGGGGACCGCCTCGAGCGCCCAGGCGGGCGGCCTCGCGAGGCGATACACCCCCTCCCACAGATCGCGGTGTCGTGCCGCTGTTTCCACGTAGCGCGCGAAGGGAAGCGCCGCCTCCCAGAGCGCCGCGAAATCCATCGGGTCCAGCTCAGCGCTCCTCGATCCGGATGCCCCGTTCCGCCAGCGCGTCCACGTAGGGTCGGAACGGCATCGCCTCATCGGGGGTGTGCACGCCGAGCGCCGTCACCCGGCCGTCGGCCTGCATCTGCCCGGTGATGGACAGCGAGTAGCCCGTGGTGCGCATCATGGCGCTGATGCCGTGCTCGGCGTCGTAGTAGTCGATGAGCTGGAAGGTGACGCTCGCGGGCTTTCCCGCCGTCGTCCCGCCCACCTCGACCTTGAGCGCGACGAGGTCGCGCCCCTCCGGCTTGAAGAGCGCGGGATGCACCGCGGCGATGAACAGGTCGCGCGGCACCACCTGCTTCCCCTTCACTTCTATGGGCTCGTTGGAGAGCAGGCCGAGCTCGCGGATGGGGCGCATGATGGCGACGTGCCCCGGATAGCGCAGCGTCTTGTACTCCATCACGTCGATCTTCCCCTGCCAGGCGAAGGGCATCGTGCTGATGCCGCCGCCGGTGTGGAAGGCCTCGAGCGTGCCGACCGGCGCGGGGAACTCGACGTCCTCGAGCTCCGACAGGGCGTCCACCTGCGTCGGCTTCCCGCCGCGCAGCACCCAGGAGGGCGTGGTGTAGTAGTCGAGCGCGCCCTCGAGGGAATACACGATCTGGTAGTTGAGCGGCGGCTCGGGGTGCTGCGGCAGGCCGCCGACGAAGATGCGGACCCGGGCCGGCTTCTCGACGCGGCGAATCCCCTCCGCCGCCAGGATGTTCACCATCCCGGGGGCGAGCCCGCAGTCGGGGATCACGCTCACGCCGCGGGCCACGGCGGCATCCTGCAGCTTCTTCTGCTCGAAGACGATCTCGGTGTTCCCGCCCAGGTCGGCGAAGTGCGCGCCGGCCTCGACCGCGAGGCGCGCCATGGGCCCGTTCAGGTAGTAGGGCAGCGCGCTCATCACCGCGGTCTGGCCCTGCATGACCGTGCGCACCGCGGCCTGGTCGGTGACGTCGAGCCGGGCGGGCTGGAGGCGGGCGCCGGCGCCGGCCAGGAAGGCGGGCAGGCGATCGGGATGGAGATCGGCGAGCGTCACGGCGGTGACCGCCGGGTTCCGGAGCAGATCGTACGCGCAGGCACAGCCCTGCAGCCCCGCGCCAAGCACCAGCATCTTCATGACAGACCCTTCGCAGGCGTGATCGGGAAGCCCAAAAAGCCACGCAATGTAGCCGGGACCCGGCGTCCCTCTCAACCTGCGCGTAAATTCCTTCGTGATGCCCAGCAACGACGAACCACGCCCGCGGCGCGACGCGGAAGCCACGCGACGGCGCCTCATCGCGGCGGCGCTCGAGCTGTACACCACCGTCGGCTTCCGCGCGACCACCACGCCGATGCTCGCCGACCGCGCGGGCATCGCCGAGGGAACGATCTACCGGCACTTCAGCGGCAAGGAAGCGCTGCTCAACGCGGCGTTCCGCGAGGTGCAGGCGTGGGCCGCCGGCATCGTGCGTGACGCGGAGTCCGACCGCCTCCTGCCGGTGCGCGACCGCCTGCTCACGGTCGCCCGGCGGCTGCTCGAGGAAGCCGCGCGCGCCCCCGCGGCGATCCGGATGCTGCTCCACGCGCGCGAGGACCGCTATCTCGACGACCGGAGTCGCGAGAGCGCCCGCGGGTTCCGCGAGGCGCTGCAGCAGGTGATGGCGAGCGGGAAGTCGGACGGAGTGGTGCGGGCGGGGCCGGTGGAGCTGTGGGCCGGGGTGTGGCTCGCGATCGTGGCGGTCGCGGCGGAGCGGGTCGGCGCCGGGGAGTGGACCCCGGACCATCCGCAGGCGGCCCTCGCGATCGAGGCCGCCTGGGACGCGATCACGAGCTAGGCGACGGCGGCGCGCCCGGATGATAGGTGAGCTCGCGCGGATTGAGCGGCGCGGGCGACCACTCGAGTATCCGCGTGTGCCCACCGCCAAGCGGCCGGATGGTGAATCGCTCGCCCTCGAACCATCCGACCGAATCGGCGCCCCAGCGCGCGGCACCATGCGCCGGCGCGGCAAGTGGCGTCGAGACGCCGTCGGCCCCCAGCGTACAGAGCCCGTTGCCGCAGGCCGTTACCGCCGCAAAGCCCGGCGCGCCCAGCAGCACCAGGAAGCTCGAGTCCGCGCTCGCCGCCTCGCGCCCGGTCATGAGCGCCGGCGCCACCGCGGCCGGCGGCGCGGCGAAGCGCGCCACCCCTGCCGTGGTCCGCACGTAGATCGTCCGGCCGTCGGCGGACCACGCGCCGCGCTCCGGCTCCGCCTTCCACGCGCGCGGCAGCCTGAGCTCACGCTCACTGCCGCTCAGCAGGTTGAGGAGCCAGACGCTTCGCTGCCCCCCGGAGGCCCGGCGCATGAAGAGCACCGTGCTCCCGTCGGGCGAGAGCGTGGGCGACGACTCCTCCACCGGGCTGAAGGTGAGCTGGATCGGGGCGCCGCCGGAGGGCAGGATGGCGAAGAGGTCGCTGCCGCCCGGTGTGTCGGCCACGAACACCGCATAGGGGTCGCGGCCCGGCTCCGCCTTGCCGCGGAGCGGCGGCAGCGAACACCCCGCCACCACCGCGGAGAGCAGCGCGAGCTCACGGCGCACGCGTCACCGTGGAGCGAAGAAGCCACCAGCGCCCGGGATCCACCGCGATCGCGGCCGGCGCCCGCGCGTAGGCCGGGAGGAAGACGCGCGTCTCCCGGCCGTTCACATCCACCCGCTCGGTGCGCCCGTCGATCGCGAGCTCGAGCCCCGGCAGCGCGTACACCCCCCACTCCGGCTTCTGCGTCTGCCGGATGAGGAGCGAGAGGCCGGCCGATCCGTAGCTCCACTGCACGTCGAGCACCGGGTAGCCGGGCTGGGTGAGCGACTGCCGGAAGTACCAGCCGAGGTCCCGGCCAGCCGCCTCGCTCATGACGGCGGCGAAGTCGGACGAGAGCGCGTTGCCGTTCCGGTAGCGCGCGTAGTAGGACCGGATGCCGCGGAAGAAGGCGGAGTCGCCCACGAGCCCGCGGAGCTGGTGGAGCACCCACGCACCCTTGGGATAGTTGTTGGTGTTCAGGAGCCCCATGAGGTCGGTGGCGGCGGAATCGAGGATGGGCCGATCGGTCACCGGGTTCGGACGTGAGCCGCTGCTGTCACGGACCTCGAAGACGCTGGCGGCGGCGGCGCCCATGGTGTGCCGGAGCGCGCTGTCGCCGCCCACGTGCTCGTCCCAGAGCGCCGCGAAGTAGGTCGCGAACCCCTCGCTCAGCCAGAGGTGATGCCAGTCGGTCTCGGTGACGCCATCGCCGAACCACTGGTGCGCCGTCTCGTGTGCCACGATCCGCTCGGTCATCCGGTGGTCGCGGTAGAGCCGGTCACCGTAGAAGATCGCGCCCGCGTTCTCCGCGCCGCCGAAGATGGTGCTCGACTCGACGTGGGCGAGCGACG
>JAICUF010000151.1 GCA_025935995.1 Gemmatimonadales bacterium | reverse complement strand
GTCGCGAATGAACGGCGGCAGGATCCTGATCGGCGGGCTGGCGGCGGGCGTGGTGATGAACGTGATCGACGCGCTCGCGAACGGGATGTTCCTCGCGACGCGGTGGAAGGAGGAGTCCGACCGCATCGACCCGACGCTGGTTACCCGCGCGGCCACGTCCTCCACGGTCGGCTGGATCGTGGTGGACTTCCTGATGGGTATCCTGATCGTCTGGCTCTACGCCGCCATGCGTCCCCGCTTCGGCGCCGGGCCCACCACCGCCGCGCGCGCCGGCCTGTTCGCCTGGCTCGTCTCGCACCTCTTCTACTTCTCCTACGTCTTCATGGGCCTCTATTCGGCCGGCCTCATCATCGCGAGCTCGGGTGCGGGACTCGTCGCGGCGATGGCGGGAGCGTATGTCGGTGGGCGGCTCTACCAGGAAGGCGCGCGTGTCTGACCGGCGCGGGTTTCTCGCGGCGACAGGCGGCGCGCTCGGCGCCGCCCTCCTCGCTCCGCACCTGGCTGACGACGGTGCGAAGCGCCCCGGCCCGCTCACCATCCTCTTCCAGGGCGACTCGATCACCGACAACGGCCGGAACCGAACGGCGGCGGAGCCCAACAGCACGGCGCAGCTGGGCGGCGGGTATCCCTACCTCGTGGCGTCCGCCGTCCTCTCGGCCGAGCCGACGCGCGGGCTCCGCTTCTTCAACCGGGGGATCAGCGGCCACAAGGTGCCCGATCTCGCGGCCCGCTGGGACGCCGACACCGTCGCGCTCAAGCCCGACATCCTGAGCATTCTGGTCGGGGTGAATGACTTCTGGCACAAGCTGCTCAACGGCTACACGGGCACGGTGGAGGATTACGAGAAGGGGTATGGCGACCTGCTCCGGACGGCGCGCGCGGCGCTCCCCGCCACCCGGCTCATCGTGCTGGAGCCGTTCACGCTCCGGACCGGCTCGGTGGACGCGCGCTGGTTTCCCGAGTTCGACCTCCGCCGCGCCGCCGCCGCGCGCGTGGCCAGGGCCGCCGGCGCGCACTTCATCCCGCTGCAGTCGCGCTTCGACCGCCTGACGCGCGACACGCCGCCGGCCTACTGGGCGGCCGACGGCGTGCATCCCACGCCCGCGGGCCACGCCGTGATCGCGCGGGCGTGGCGGGACGCGGCGGGACTCTAGCTCACCCGGCCGCCTCGGCCGGCACGGCCTGCGACCGGGCCGGCGCTTCGCTCCGCCGGCTCAGCCGCCGCTGGAAGGCGTCCATGTAGGTGTACACCACCGGCGTGATGTAGAGCGTGATGATCTGCGAGAAGAAGAGCCCGCCCACCACCGCCACGCCGAGCGGCCGCCGGGACTCGGCACCCGCGCCGGCGCCGAGCGCGATCGGCAGCGTTCCCATCAGCGCCGCCATCGTCGTCATCATGATCGGCCGGAACCGCACCAGTGCCGCCTCCATGATCGCCTCGTGCGCCGACTTCCCCTCGTTCCGCTCCGCCTCGATCGCGAAGTCGATCATCATGATCGCGTTCTTCTTCACGAGGCCGATCAGCATGATGATGCCGACGAAGGCGTAGACGCTCAGGTCCATCCGGAAGATGAAGAGCACGAGCAGCGCGCCGAATCCGGCGAATGGGAGCCCGGAGAGAATCGTGAGCGGGTGCACGAAGCTCTCGTACAGGATGCCGAGCACCAGGTAGATCACGAGAATCGCGAGCACGAGGAGGACGAGCAGCCCCTGCTGCGCCGCCTGGAAGGCCTGCGCCGTGCCCGAGAAGCCGGTCGAGATGCTCGACGGCAGCACCTCGCGCGCCGCGGCCTCGACCTTTGCCGTCGCGTCGCCCAGCGAGACGCCGGGATCCAGGTTGAAGGAGAGCGTCACCGACGGGAGCTGGCCCGAGTGGTTCACGCTGAGCGGGCCGGTCGTCGCCGTGAACTTCGCCACCGAGGCGAGCGGCACCGCCTCGCCGCTCCGCCCGGTGATGTGCAGGAGATTGAGGGCCGAGAGGTCCTTCTGGTACTGCGGCAGCAGCTCCATCACCACCCAGTACTGGTTGTTGGGGGTGAGGATGGTGCTCACCTGACGGGCGCCGTAGGCGTTGTAGAGCGCCGTCTCGATCTGGGTGACGTCGATGCCCAGGGCGGAGGCGCGGTCGCGGTCGATCGAGACCTGCACCTGCGGGTTCTTCACCTGCAGGTCGCTGGTCACGTCGGTGAGCCCCGGAATGGAATGGAGCCGTGCCTCGAGCTTGGCGGCGCCGTCGTACAGCGCGTCCATGTCGGAGCTCTGCAGGGTGAACTGGTACTGGCTCTTGGAGCCGCGGCCGCCGATGTTGATCGGCGGCGGGTTCACCACGAAGACGCGCATGCCGGGCACCGCCGACAGCTTGCCCGTGAGCTCGCGGGCCACCTGATCGGCGCTCAGCTTCCGCTGGCCGCGCGGCTTCAGGTGGATGAAGAGCCGGCCCTGGTTGCTCGACCCGCGCCCGCCGCCCGCCGACGACATGAACCCCTCGACGTTCGGGTCCTCCTGCACGATCGCCGCCGCCGCGATCTGGTGCTGCATCAGGTTGTCGAAGCTCGACCCCTCCGCCACCTCGGTGGTCGCGAAGAGCTGGCCCTGATCCTCGCTCGGGATGAACCCCTTGGGCACCACCCGACCGAGGAAGAGCGTGGCGATGAGGATCACGAGGCTGAACGCCATCGCGAGCCGCCGCCGCGCCATCACCCAGCTCAGCGTCCGCTGGTAGAAGCCGAGAATCTTCTCCCAGGTATGCTCGATGGTGTCGTAGAGCCGGCCATGGCGCGGGTTCTCCTCGTGCGGCCGGAGCCAGCGACTGCAGAGCATCGGCGTGAGCGTGAGCGAGACGAACCCGGAGACCAGGATGGCGACGCCGATCGTCACCGCGAACTCGTGGAAGAGCCGGCCGATGAGCCCGCCCAGGAAGAGCACCGGGATGAACACCGCCACCAGCGACATCGTCATCGAGAGGATGGTGAAGCCGATCTCGCGGCTCCCGCGGAGGGCCGCCTGCATCACCGGCTCGCCGTTCTCGATGTGGCGGACGATGTTCTCCAGCATCACGATCGCGTCGTCCACCACGAAGCCGACCGACAGCGTGAGCGCCATGAGCGACAGGTTGTCGAGGCTGTAGCCCAGGAGGTACATCACCACGAACGTCCCCACGAGCGACATGGGGAGGGCCAGACTCGGGATGATGGTGGCCCGGATGTTCCGGAGGAAGATGAAGATCACCATCACGACGAGACAGAGCGTGAGGAGCAGGGTGAACTTGACGTCGGTCACCGACTGCTCGATCGACTGCGAGCGGTCGTAGAGGGTCGAGATGTCCACCGATGCCGGCAGCTGCGGCCGGAGCCGCTCGATCTCCGCCTTCACCCGCTCGGCGACCTTCACGGTGTTGGTGCCCGGCTGCCGCTGAATCGCGAGGACGATGGCGCGCCTCCCGTTGAACCAGCTCGCCGTCTTGTTGTCCTGCACGCTGTCGATCACGCGGCCCAGGTCGCGGAGGCGGACCGGCGCGCCGTCGCGGTAGCTCACGATGAGCGCGCCGAAGTCGGCGGCGTTGTTGAGCTGGCCGTTCGACTGCACCGCGTACGCCTTGTCGGTGCCCCAGAGAGTGCCGGTCGGCAGGTTGGCGTTGCCGTTCGAGACCGCGCGCGAGACCTCGTCGATCCCGATGTTCCGGAGCGCCAGCTGCTGCGGGTCGAGCTGGATCCGCACCGCGTACTTCTGCGAGCCGTACACCTGCACCTGCGCTACGCCGTCGATCGTCGACAGCTGCTGCGCCAGGTTGGTCTCGGCGTACTCGTCGAGCTGGGGCAGGGGCAGGGTGTTGCTCCGGAGCGCGTAGTAGAGGATCGGGCTCGACGACGGATCGACCTTGCTGTAGCTCGGCGGCAGCATGCCCTGCGGCAGCTGGCGGAGGGTCTTCGAGATCGCCGCGTTCACGTCCTGCGCCGCGGCGTCCACGCTCCGGTCGAGCGAGAACTGGAGGGTGATGGACGTGCCGCCCTGGCCGCTGCTCGAGGTCATCGCGTCGATGCCGGCGATGGTCGAGAACGACTTCTCGAGCGGCGTGGCCACCGAGGCGGCCATCGTCTCGGGGCTCGCGCCGGGGAGGCTCGCGTTCACGTTGATGGTCGGATAGTCCACCGTCGGCAGGTCGCTCACCGGCAGGAGCCGGTAGGCCACGATGCCGAAGAGGAGGATGCCGAACATGACGAGCGTCGTCATGACCGGCCGGCGGATGAAGAGTCCCGCGATGTTCATGAGGCCCCCTGCGGCGCGGACGTTCCCGCGCCCTTGATCTGTACTTTCGATCCCGGCCGGAGCCGGAGCTGCCCGTCGGTCACCACCCGCTCGCCCGCCTTGAGGTCGCCCTCGACGATGGCGATGTCGCCCTGCGTCCGGATCACCTGCACCGTGCGCTGCTCGGCGGTGCCGTTCTGTGCCACGACGAATACATAGCTGCCCTGCTGGCCCGACACGACGGCGGAGGCCGGCACCGTCGTCGCCGT
>JAICUF010000102.1 GCA_025935995.1 Gemmatimonadales bacterium | reverse complement strand
CGCTTCTACGTCGGGCGGCGAGCCGAGCAGCCCGAGGTCTTCATCGTCACGTTGCGCGACGTCGAGCCGCTCCGCGTGCCGGTGGAGCGCGGCGCCGCCGCCTTCGCGTGGGGCTCTGATGCACGGCACGCAGGGGCGTGGGTGGCGTTCGCAATCCTGTCTCACGCGACCGGCCGGGAGCCGCCCGAACGGGTGCGCGACCAGTTCTGCGCCGAGATCGTCAGGTCGTTCCCGGATGCCGGCTTCGTAGTCGGATGCGACGACATCGCCCTCTGGCTGGCCGCGGAGCGGCGTGCCCCCGAGACCCGGCGCCCGGCGCCCGGCCGCGGCGCGGCCCGGCGATCCGTGTCTACGGGTGCACCTGACCGGCGACGCGCATCTCGATCGCCTCCCCGTCCCCCTCCTCGAGGGCGAACAGGTGTCTCACCGAGTCCGCGTGGCGCAGCGAGCCCGCTCCACGCAGCCGCGCGGCGGGCTCATGCAGCAGTCTCGTCACCAGCGAGCGGGTGAGCGCGTCCACCCGCTCCAGCTCAGCCGGGCCGAGCTCGCGGCCCATTCGCGCCAGCTCGGCCCGGCGGATCTCCTCCGCCCGCGTATAAAGGGCCTCGACCGTGGGCGCAACGGCGAGCGCGTTGCGCCGCACGCGGAAGCGGGCCACCTCTTCCGCCACGATCGCCGTGGCGCGCGCGAGCTCGCGCCGCCGCCCCTCCAGGCTCGCCCTCATCGTGCCCTCGAGGTCGTCGATGTCGTAGAGGAGGGCGCCGGGCATGCCCGCCACGCCCGGCTCCACGTCTCGCGGCACCGCGAGGTCGATCAGGACGAGCGGGCGCTCCGGGCGCGCGGCCAGCGCGCGCTCCACGTCCGCGCGGCGTACGATCGGATGCGGCGCGTCGGTTGAGGACACCACGATGTCAGCCCGCCGCAGCTCGTCCGCGAGCGTGCCGAGATCGACGGCTCGGCCGCCGAGGCGCGCGGCGAGCGACCGCGCCGCGGAGACGGTCCTGTTGGCCACCGCGATCCCGCGCGCGCCGTGGCGCGAGAGCGCCCGGCCGGTGGACTCCGCGATGCGGCCGGCGCCGATCAGGAGGATGCGCCGCTCGGCCAGGTCCGGGAGGGCCCGCCGCGCGATCTCGACGGCCGCCGAGGAGACGGACGTGGCCCCGCTCGCGATGCGCGTCTCGCGCCGGACGCGGCGGCCGGCGGCGAGCGCCTGCCGGAACAGGCCACCGAGCAGCACGCCGAGCGTCTCCTCCTCAGCCGCCCGCTCGGCCGCCGCCCGGACCTGGCCCTGGACCTCGCTCTCCCCGAGCACCATGGAGTCGAGCCCGCCGGCCACGCGAAACAGGTGCCCGGCCGCCTCCTCGTCGTAGAGCGCGTAGCCGGCGCACGCGAGCTCCGAGCGCGAGATGCGGCTGCACTCCACGAGTGCGCGCGCGGCGGCGGCCCTGCCCGCCTCGGCCTCCTCGCACACTACGTAGACCTCGGTGCGGTTGCAGGTGGACACGGCCGCGGCCTCGGCGATCCCGGGTGCGGAGATGAGGGTGCGCAGGAGGGCGCGGACGCGCTGCTCGTCGAGCGCGGCCTTCTCCCGCAGCCCCACCGGCGCCGTGCGGTGCGAGAGGCCCAGCACAACCAGCCGGGGGGACCGCGCGCTCACCGCTCGCGTCCGTCGTGCGGCGGCATCCTGCATCGCTCGTCTCACCCTATAGCGACTTCAGATACTGGACCAGGTCGCTCTTCTGCCTGGACGAGAGGTTGAGCCCGAAGCAGCTGTTGTAGTGGTCGACGACGGCCGGAAGCGTCGGGTAGCGGCCGTCGTGGTAGAAGCCGCGCTTCGAGCGCGCCCAGAGGCCCTTGAGCTGCGGCGTGACGTAGGTGCTGCCCACCGCTCCGGTCGGGCCGCGGTCGGCCTGGAAGGAGTCCGTGCAGATCTCCGCCGGCCTGTGCGCGTTGTAGCCGGCGTCGGTGTAGAGCGGCGGCATGTGGCACCCCGAGCACGTGGCCTTGCCGTTGAAGAGCTTCTTGCCGCGGGCGGCCGCCGCATGGTTGTAGCTCGACCGGGGCGGCTTCGGTGCCTTCAGCGAGAGCTGGTAGTAGTGGAGCGCGCCCAGCTTCGGCGTCACCTGGTCGGGGTTGTGCCGGACCCGGTAGAAGCCGCTGCGGACCGCGGCCGGGTACTTGACGGGGTCGTTGAAGCGCTCGTCGTTGAAGTTGCCGTTGCCGTGCATCTGGAGGTTCGCGACGTAGGCGTTCCAATAGGTGACGTCGCCGAAGCCGCCCGTCCAGGTGTGGAGGTCCTCGCCGAGGTGACCGTAGGCGGCGGGGATGCGGGTCGCGGCCGACTTGCCGTCCGGGCGGAAGCCCTTGCCGTCGATGTTGACCTCGGCGTCGTAGAAGCCGGGCCCCCAGCTGAGGAGCACCTTTTCGAGCGTCGCCCTGTCGACCCCGATCGGGTCGGTGAACGGCTTCAGGTTGGGCGCGAGCGAGACGATCTTGCCGACGTTCAGGTCCTGGTTCGGCCAGCCGTCGAGGCGCTTGCCGATCCCCGGGGCGAAGGAGTCGTTCACCGTCGAGTGGCAGAAGGCGCAGGTGATCCCGACCGAGCGCATCGAGCCGTTGCGCTTGAAGTAACCCTTCACGCCCACGACGGCGTTGAGCTTGAGCAGCGCCAGCGTCGTGCTCGGGTCGTCGAGGTCGACCTTGCCCTTCTTGATGGCGGCCACGAGCGACTTGGGGAGCGCGTTCGCGTCGACCTTGAGGCCCACGGCGAGGGCCGTGTTGGGTGAGACGCCGGGACCGACGCCGCCGTTCTTCGCGCCCTCGATCGCCTTGTGGAGCCCGAGCTTCCCGCCCCAGAAGTCTTGGTCGCCGAACGTGTCGTAGCGGAAGATGCGCTTGCCCTTGTGGAAGAGCTTCGCGTCCGCGGCGGGGATCTTCGCCCTCGCGTGGGGGTGGCGCGTCTTCGATATGGCACTCACGTTGAACAGCAGCGCCCCGAGCAGCATCAGTGCGCCGGCCACCGGCAGGAACTTCAACGCCCTGCGTATCGCGCTTGCCATCTGCTCCTCTTTTGACACCCGAAACCCGAATTAACAACAGCGAACCGGATTTGACAACAGGCGAATGATCTGTAGTACTCCTCGACGCAGGTTTTGTCAAGGAGGAGCGAGAGAGGTTCGATGGATCCCGGGAAGAAGCGCAGAGCCCGGTTGCGAGTCGCCCTCGCCGCCGCGGTGATCCTCGCCGCCGCCCTGGCGTACACGAGCTTCGGCGCGGCCAGCGAGGCCCGTACGCCCGGCCAGCTGATGAGTTCCGCGAAGGCCGGCCGCTCCTACCAGCTCACCGGCAAGGTGATGCCCGGCTACCGGCTGCGCGGCGACGAGCTGGACTTCCGGGTGCGCGACCGCAACGGGCGCGCGTCCGTGCCGGTGCGCTACACGGGCGCGATCCCCGACCCGTTCAGGGCGGGGCGCGAGGTGCTCGTGACCGTGCGCCGGAACAAGGGCGGCACGTTCGTCGGCGAGCACGACTCGCTGATCACGAAGTGCCCGTCCAAGTTCAGCGCGGCGAAGGGAACCTGAGTCGGTGACCCTCGGACGGGCGTGCCTGTTCCTCGCGCTCGCGATCGCGCCGACCGGGGCGATCGCGTCGCTGTACGGCGCACGCGCGCATCGTCGGGACTGGGTGGCCGTGGGCCGCCGTTCGGTGTACGCGCTCGCGGCGGTGCTCACCGTGGCCTTCATCGTGCTCGAGGCGGCGTTCCTGCGCTCGGACTTCTCGTTCCGGGTGGTGGCCTCGCACTCGAGCCACGCCACGCCGCCCTTCTACAAGGCGGCGGCGATGTGGTCCTCGCAGGAGGGATCGCTCCTGCTCTGGGTGTGGCTGCTGTCGCTGTGGTCGAGTCTCGTCCTCTTCCTGACCCGCCACCGCCTCCGCGAGCTGGCGCCGTACGCCACCGCGGTGCTGCTCGGCTTCGCCACCTTCTTCGGCGCGCTCGTGGTGTTCCTCGCCAACCCGTTCCAGCTGCTCGATCCGGCGCCGGCCGACGGCGTGGGGCTCCAGCCGCTGCTGCGCCACCCGAGCATGATGATCCACCCGCCGATGCTCTACTCGGGGTACACGCTGTTCACGATCCCGTTCGCCTTCGCGGTGGCGGCGCTGATCGCGCGCCGCACGGACGCCGCCTGGATCCGCGCCACCCGCCGCTTCGGCCTGGCCGCCTGGTGCTTTCTCGGCATCGGCATCCTGCTGGGCGCGCGCTGGTCCTGGTCGGAGCTGGGCTGGGGCGGCTACTGGGCGTGGGACCCGGTCGAGAACGCCGCGCTCATGCCCTGGCTCGTCGGCACCGCCTACCTGCACTCGTTCATGGTGCAGGAGAAGCGCGGCCTGCTGAAGGCCTGGAACGTGTCGCTCGTGCTCGGCGCCGGGATCCTGGCGATCCTCGGCACGTTCCTGGTCCGCTCCGGGATCCTCGAGTCGATCCACGCGTTCGGCGGGTCCACGCTCGGCAAGCCGTTCCTCGGCTTCATCGCGGTGCTCGTGATCGGCTCGGTGGCGCTCGTGGCCTCCCGGCGCGACGAGCTGCGCTCGCCCGAGGCGCGATCGTACGCGACGCTCTCGCGGGAGTCGATCTTCCTGGTCAACAACCTGCTGCTCGTCGGGCTCTGCTTCGTGATCTTCTGGGGCACCTTCTTCCCGCTCATCTCCGAGGCGGTGACGGGCAACAAGGCGAGCGTGGGCCCGCCGTGGTTCGACCGCTACACGGTGCCGCTGGCGATCGCCCTCGTGTTCATGGCCGGCCTCGGGCCGCTGATGGCCTGGCGGAAGACCACGCTCGCGGGCGCCCGGCGGAGCCTGCAGGCGCCCGTGACCGTTGCGCTGCTGGTCGTGGTCGCGCTGCTTGCGCTCGGCGTGCCCGGCAGGCTCCCGGCGCTCGCGCTGCTGGCGGGCACGGCCTTCGCCATCGCGTCGGTCGTGCAGGAGCTCTGGCGCGGCGTCGCGCTGCGGCGGGCGACCACGGGCGAGGCGCCGCCGGCCGCGCTCGTGTCCGTGGTGCGCCAGAACCGGCGCCGCTACGGCGGCTACGTCGTGCACGCCGGCATCGCCCTGCTGTTCATGGGCGTGGCCGCGTCGTCCGCCTTCCAGCACGTCCGGGACGCCCGGCTCGTTCCCGGCCAGACCGCGCGCATCGGCGGCTACGATGTCCGCTACGTCCGGGCCACGAGCCGGGTCGCGCCGGAGAAGGTCACGCTCGGCGCGGTGCTCGACGTGTCGAGGAACGGCAAGCACGTCACGACCGTGCGCACCAGTCGCGGCTACTACCCGAGCACCGACCCCACAGCCGGGCCGGTGGGCCGGTACTTCGACGGCGACGCCACCACGGAGGTGGGTCTTCAGGCCGGGCTGAGGCGCGACATCTGGACGGCGGTCCAGCCGGATATCGGCGCGATGCAGAGGATGATCGACGGCATCGACAGGCGCTTCCCGCTCGCCCAGGGCGACACGCAGGGGTTCCTGCTCACCGCCGTCGCCCAGCGCTACGCGGCCGCGCCGCCGCCCGCGGTGTTCCGGCTCATCGTCTCGCCGCTCGTGGAATGGATCTGGCTCGGCGGGATCGTGCTCGCCCTCGGCGGCCTGATCGCGATCTGGCCGCCGCCGGCGGCGCGCCGCCGCCGCGCTCCGGCCTCCTCCTGGGCGGCGCGGCTCGGCCGGGAGCTGTCGGGGGCCTAGGCGGGTGCAGTTCTTCCTGGTCATGCTCGTCCTCTGCGGCGCGACCGCGCTGATGGCGTCGCCGCTCATCTGGCGCAGCGGGGCGGCCGGCGGGAAGGGCGCCGAGGAGGCCGCGCTCGAGGCGGCGAAGGAGGCGAAGTTCCGCGAGATCCGCGACGCCGAGCATGACCTCCGGACCGGCAAGCTCTCGCGCGAGGACCACCAGGTGCTCGACGCGGCGCTGCGTGCCGAGGCGATCGACCTGCTGCGGCGCCTCGACGCCGTCCGGGGAGGGCCCGCGGCGACATGATCAGGCTGCGCTCGCCGGTGATGCTCGCGGCGCTGGCGCCGGCCTTGGGCCTGCTGGACCTGCTCGCCTACGGTGTGTTCGTCAACCAGCCGGAGCGCGGCATCGACGCCGCGCTCGCGGCCGGCAGACGCCCCGCGGCGCCCGATCTGAGACTGCCGCGGCTGGGCGCCACGCAGCCGGTCTCGCTGAACGCCTGGCGCGGCAAGGTGGTGGTGCTCAACTACTGGGCCTCGTGGTGCCCGCCCTGCCGGGATGAGAGCCCGCTGCTCGAGCGCTGGCAGAAGAAGATCGCGCCACGGGGGGGCACGGTGCTCGGTGTGGACGCGCTCGACGTGACCTCGGACGCCCGCGCGTTCATGCGCCGCTACGGGCTCGACTACCCGATGCTGCATGACGGCGACGGTCACAGCCAGCGGCGCTTCGGCCTCACCGGCTACCCGGAGACGTTCGTGATCGACCGCCGCGGGCGGATCGCCGCGGTGCAGCGCGGCACGGTGGATGACGCGTTCATGTCCCGCTCGGTGCTGCCGCTGCTGGAGGAGCGCTCATGAGACGCGCGCCGGCGGCCGTGCTGGTGGCGCTGGCGCTCGGGCTCATGCCGGCCGCGGCCTCGGCGGCGTGTCCGCGCGCGAGCCTCCCGGACATCGAGGGCCAGGTGATGTGCCTCGTGTGCGGCGTGCCGCTCAACCTGGCCGACTCGCCGCAGGCCTCCCGCGAGCGCGACTTCATCGAACGGATGATCGACAGGTGCCGGTCCACGTCGCAGATCAAGGCGGCGCTGGTGTCCCAGTACGGGCCGCGTGTCCTCGCGCTGCCGGACGACAGCGGGTTCAACGCCGCCGTGTACATCGTGCCGGCGCTCATGCTGCTTCTCGGCGCCGGCGGCGCGGCGCTGGCCGTGCGCTGGTGGAGCTCGCGCGGCGGCGGCGCCCCGGCGCCCGCGGCACCGGCCCTGAGCCCCGCGGACGCGCGCCGCCTCGAGGCAGAGATGGAGCGCTGGGAGCGATAGGTCGCGGTCGGATGTGGAGTCCGCCGCGCTGACTCAGTCGTGGCTGAGCGGCTCTTCGGCCTCGCCGGCGGCCGCCCGGGCGAGGACGAAGGCCAGGTCCGACGCCCGGTTCACATACGCGAGCTGCGTGCCGCCGACGGGGATCCCGTGCTCGCGCGCGGCGATCAGGCGCCGCTCCGCGCGACGGAGGAACGTGCGGGCGAGATCCAGGGCGGCCGAGGGGAGATTGGCGCCGGGCACGACGAACGCCGGGCGCAGCGGATGCTCGGCGACCAGCGCGTCGATGGCCTGCTCGAGCGAGGCGGTCATCTCGGCGGTGACCGACGAGATGCCCGGCACCAGCCGGGCATGTGCCCGCGGGTTGGCCGCGACCTCCGCGGCGACGGCGAACAGGCCCCGCTGGAGGTCGAGCACGACCGCGCGCAGGCGGGGGTCCTGGACGGTCGCGCGGCCGAGGCCCAGCGCGGCGACCGCCTCGTCCAGCGCCCCGCACGCCTCGATGACGGGGTCGGCCTTCGAGACGCGCCCGCCGAACAGCAGCCCGGTCGTGCCGTCGTCACCGGTCTTGGTGTAGACGGGCGGACGCTCGCCGCTCGGGCCGCTCACGTGGGCTGCCTCACCTGAGCCGGCTCGCCCGTCCACGGCTGCGGCTCGACGAAGAACACCTCCGTCTTCACGCGCTCACGCCGCGCGCCGAGCGCCTCGGCGGCGGTGGCGCACGCCCGCACGAACCCAGGTGCGCCCGCGACGAACACATCGTGCCCTGAGAGGTCGGCAGAGAGCTCGGGCAGCAGCGCCGGGATCCGCCCGCGCGCGTGCGGGCCCGTGGCCCGCGTCAGCGTGCGGATGAACCGGAAGCGCTCGTGCTCCGCCTGCCATTGCCCGAACCGTTCGCGATCGATCACGTCCGCCTCGGTCCGCGCCGAGAAGACGAGGGTGAGCTCGCGACGGCCGGGGCGTGCCAACGCCGCCTCGACCAGCGCGCGGATCGGCGCGAGTCCCGAGCCGGCCGCCAGGAACAGCGCGGGCGCCGTCGCGGCCGGGTCGTCGACGAACGTCCCGAAGGGACCGGAGACGCTGGCCATCTGGCCGACCCGCAGCCGGTCATGGACCCACAGGCTGGTCGCGCCCTCGCCGACGCGCGTGACCAGCAGCGAGATCAGCCCGTCTGACCGCGGGGCATTGGCGACCGAGAAGGACCGCGGCGGCACCTCGCCGCGGTCGTCTGCCAGCAGTACGTACTCGCCGGGCCGGTACTCCAGGATGCCGGCCAGCGGTCGCAGCCAGAGCTCGGCGATCGTCGCGGTGCGGTGCTCGACGCCGATCGCTTCGTACGGCTCCTCGAAGCTCGTCGGCTCCGCGATCGCCGCCATCGCCGGTCAGCTCCCGTCCAGCTCGGAGCGGGCGGTGCGCAGGTAGCCGACCACCGCGGGATCGTCGGACTCCACCCGGTCCACCGGCTCGCCCATGCAGGTGCACATGTCGACCACGGCGCGCTCGCGCGAGATGTCGACCACGCGCCACTGCGCGCCGGAGAGCACCCAGCGCTCCAGATCGTCGATCGTGAGTGCGTGGGTGCTCATGACGGCTCCCGCCGGATGCGCAGGCGCTACTGCGCCAGGCCGAAGGCGGCGATCTCCTCCTTCTCCGTGTCGCTCAGCTCCCGGGGGGCCTCGCCGCTCGCCAGCTTCTCGCTGTGCACGTGCCGGCGGATCTCCTCGACGATCTCGGGGTTCGCCAGCGTGGTGATGTCGCCGACATCCGAGAAGTTGGAGATGCCGGCGATCACGCGGCGCATGATCTTCCCCGAGCGCGTCTTGGGCATGTCGCCCACGACCCACACGTTCTTCGGCCGGGCGACCTTGCCGATGTCCT
>JAICUF010000093.1 GCA_025935995.1 Gemmatimonadales bacterium | reverse complement strand
CGTCGGCCAGGTGCGGAAGGGCATCGTCAAGAACATCACCGATTTCGGCGCCTTCATCGATCTCGGCGGCGTGGACGGCCTCCTGCACATCACCGACATGTCGTACGGCCGCGTGTCGCACCCGACCGAGATGGTCGCGATCGGCCAGGAAGTCGAGGTCAAGATCCTCGACATCGACTGGCAGCGCGAGCGCATCAGCCTGGGCATGAAGCAGCTCCAGAGCTATCCCTGGCAGAACGTCGCCGCCAAGTACCCGGTCGGCACCCGCGTGCAGGGCAAGGTCGTCTCGATCACGAATTACGGCGCCTTCGTCGAGCTGGAGCCCGGCATCGAGGGCCTGGTGCACATCAGCGAGATGAGCTGGACGCGGAACGTGCGTCATCCGTCCAAGATCGTGAGCATCGGCGAGACCATCGAGGCGGTGGTGCTCAAGGTCGACGAGACCGAGGAGAAGATCTCCCTCGGCATGAAGCAGACCGAGCAGGATCCGTGGATGGTGCTGCCGCTCAAGTACCCCGTCGGCACCCGCATCACCGGCAAGGTCCGGAACCTCACCAGCTTCGGCGCCTTCGTCGAGATCGAGCCGGGCATCGACGGGCTGATCCACATCTCCGACATGTCGTGGACCAAGCGGGTGCAGCATCCGTCCGAGGTGGTGAAGAAGGGTGACACGGTGGACGTGATCATTCTCAACATCGACGCCGACAACAAGCGGATCAGCCTTGGCCTCAAGCAGGCCGAGGAGGATCCGTGGCTCAAGATCGGCGAGACCTACCCGATCGGGATGGAGCTCCGCGGCCGCTCGGTGCGCCTGATGGACAAGGGCGTGGTGGTGGACCTGGGCAACGACATCGAGGGCTTCGTGCCCATGTCGCAGCTCGGCATCCCCAACATCGAGAACCCGGGCGACGCCGTGAAGGAAGGGCAGATGCTCGAGCTCAAGGTCCTCGAGGTGGATCCCATCCACCACCGGATCGTGCTCGCGGTCATCGGCTATCCCGACGAGCCGATCATCCCGCCGGTCCGGCCGGTATACGACGAGTCGGAGGCGGCAGCCACCGAAGGCTGAGCGCCGCCGCCCGACCAGCAAACAAGAGCGCCCCGGACGACGGGGCGCTCTTGTTTGGTATATTGTCCGCCATGCCCGATCAACGGACGCTCCTCGAGGAGCTTCAGCACCGCCAGGCGGAAGCCGAGCTGGGCGGCGGCAAGGCGCGCATCGCGCAGCAGCACAGGAAGGGGAAGCTCACGGCCCGCGAGCGGCTGGACCTCCTGCTCGACGAGGGCAGCTTCGTCGAGCTCGACCGGTTCGTCACCCACCGCTCCACCGCCTTCGGCCTGGCCGATCAGGTCTATCCGGGCGACGGCGTGGTGACCGGCCACGGCCGCATCGGCGGCCGGCTGGTCTACGTCTTCTCCCAGGACTTCACCGTCTTCGGCGGCTCGCTCTCCGAGGCGCACGCCGAGAAGATCTGCAAGGTGATGGACCTCGCCCTGCGGAACGGCGCGCCCATCATCGGCCTCAATGACTCGGGGGGTGCCCGCATCCAGGAGGGTGTCGCGTCGCTCGGCGGCTACGCCGACATCTTCCTCCGGAACACTCTCGCCTCCGGCGTCGTGCCGCAGATCTCCGCCATCCTCGGCCCCTGCGCGGGCGGCGCGGTCTACAGTCCGGCGATCACCGACTTCACGTTCATGGTACGCGGCGTCAGCTACATGTTCGTCACGGGGCCGAGCGTGGTGAAGACGGTCACGCACGAAGAGGTGAGCTTCGACGGCCTGGGCGGCGCCGACGTGCACGGCGGCACCTCCGGCGTCTCCCACTTCACGCGCGACTCGGAGCCGGCCTGCCTGCAGGCGATCCGCGAGCTGGTGGGCTTTCTTCCCGGGAACAACGTCGACGAGCCGCCCCGTCTTCCGACCGACGATCCCGACGATCGCCGGGACGAGGCGCTGCTCGACGTGATCCCCGCGAGCGCCACCCAGCCGTACGACATGCACGAGGTCCTTCGCCGGGTGGTGGACGACGGGAGCTTCCTCGATGTCCACGCCGGGTTCGCCGAGAACATTCTCTGCGGCTTTGCCCGCCTGGGCGGGCGGCCGGTCGGCATCGTGGCGAACCAGCCCGCCGTCCTCGCGGGCGTCCTCGACATCAACGCCTCGGCCAAGGCCGCGCGCTTCATTCGATTCTGTGACTGCTTCAACCTTCCGGTCGTCACCTTCGTGGACGTGCCGGGTTTCCTGCCGGGCGTGGCCCAGGAGCACGGGGGGATCATCCGCCACGGCGCGAAGCTGCTCTACGCCTACTGCGAGGCGACGGTGCCCAAGCTCACCGTGATTACCCGGAAGGCCTACGGCGGCGCCTACGACGTGATGAGCTCGAAGCACATCCGCGGCGACCTCAACCTGGCGTGGCCCAGCGCCGAGATCGCCGTGATGGGTCCACGGGGCGCGGTCGAGATCCTCTTCCGCGACGAGATCGCGAAGGCGGATGATCCCGTGGCGGAAACCGCGCGACTCGGCGAGGAATACACCGCGCGCTTCGCCAACCCGTACGCCGCCGCCGCCCGCGGCTACGTGGACGACGTGATCGATCCGCGTGACACCCGGCCCCGGCTCATCGAGGCGCTCAGGACCCTGGCCGGCAAGCGCGACCGGAACCCGCCGCGCAAGCACGGCAACATCCCGCTCTGACCCGGCCACCCGGCGCAAAGACTGGCGCAACCCGAAGAAGACTGGCATCTTGGATGTTCATGCGTGCCATCATCTCCCGCCGCACGATGACGACGCTGGCGCTCGCCTGCGGGGCCGCGCCGTCTTCACTCGCCGGTCAGGCCGCGATCGATCCCAACATGGCGCCGCGGGCCGCCGCCCTCGAGCGCGCCGGTGAGCGTCAGGTCGCCACCGACATGCTCGGTCACTATCTGGCGACCGCGCAGGATGACGGCCGCGCCTGGTTCCAGCTCGGCCGCTTCTACATCCTCGACGCGCGCGAGTGGCACAGCCGCGGCCACATCGGCGATCCCGACGGCCGGCTGTATCTCGATCTGAGCGCGCTCGCCCTCGACCAGGCCACCCGCCTCCTGGCGGACTCGGCGGGCGTCTACCGCACCATCGTGGAGCTCGAGCGGGCGCTGCTCTTTGCCGAGGACTCCGGCTGGACGGCGGCGCGGGAACGGCGGCCCCGCGGCGACGCACCGCGCCTTCCGACGTACATCACGGAGCTCGGCACCAACATCCTCGGCTCGTGTCCGGCGGAAGGCGTGCTGCTCACGGGCGGGCAGCTCGAGACCATCGCCGTCTGGTACGCATCGCTCGAGGTCGGCTACCGCAAGGACGTTCTGCCGCTCCGTCCCGATCTTTACTCGACCGATTCGGTCTACCGCCGGCGCATGGCGAGCGAGCTCGGCGTCGATCCCGCGCTGCCGGTGCGGCCGGCGCTGACGGTCGTGGCGGTGCGCCGGCCGATCTGCATTGGCCCCACCGCCGACAGCGCGGCGGCGCCGGCGCGTCCCTTGACGGTGGTCCGCATGGTCCGGGTCGTCGGCGGCACGCCGGCCACGACCGGCGTGCTCAGCGTGTCCGCGCTCCTGAATGCGAGCCGCGTGGGCGAGTCGCTCTGGACCCGCGAGGTCATGGGGGTGTACCTCGCCGCCGCGCGCGTCAATCGCCTCCTCTGCAGCGGAATCCTCCTGCCGCTGGCCGAGCTCACGCCGGGTACGTGCGGCACGTAGCGCCTCCCTCCGCGCAAGCGTCGTGAAGCGGGTCCTGATCGCCAACCGGGGCGAAATCGCGCTCCGCATCGTCCGCGCATGTCATGAAGAGGGTCTTGAGGCGGTGGCCGTCCATTCAGCGGCCGATCGCACGAGTCCGCACGTCCGGGCTGCCGACTTCGCCGTGCCGATCGGGCCCGCGTCCCCCACCGAGAGCTATCTCTCCATCCCCCGGCTGCTCGAGGCCGCCGAGGCCTCGGGCGCCGACGGCGTGCATCCGGGCTACGGCTTCCTGGCCGAGCGGGCGGCGTTTGCGGAGGCGGTGGACGGCGCGGGCCTGACCTGGATCGGCCCGCCGGCTTCGGCCATCCGCGCCATGGGCGACAAGACCGAAGCACGGCGGCGCATGGAGGCGGCGGGCGTGCCGATCGTGCCGGGAGCGGTCGCTCCCCTCACGGACGCCGGCGCGGCACGGAGCCTCGCGGAGCAGATCGGTTACCCGGTGATCGTAAAGGCCGCCGCCGGCGGGGGCGGCAAGGGCATGCGGGTGGTGACGGCTGCCGAGGAGCTCGAGCCGGCCCTCGTCGCCGCGGGGTCCGAAGCGCTCAAGTCGTTCGGCGACGCCAGTGTCTACCTCGAAAAATTCATCGAGCGTCCGCGCCACGTGGAAATTCAGGTGCTCGCCGACGCCGCACGCACCGTCCATCTGGGCGAGCGCGAATGCTCGATCCAGCGCCGGCACCAGAAGCTGGTGGAGGAAGCGCCGTCGGTCGCGGTCTCCGATACCCGCCGGGAGCGCATGGGCGCGGCCGCGGTGGCGGCGGCGTCGGCGGTGGGATACAGGAGCGCCGGCACCTGCGAGTTCCTCCTCGCCGCCGACGGCTCATTCTATTTCCTCGAGATGAACACGCGGATCCAGGTCGAGCATCCGGTCACGGAGCTCGTCTATGGTGTGGATCTCGTTCGCGAGCAGCTCCGGATCGCGCGCGGCCTCCCGATGTCGGTGGCGTCGCGCCCCCTGCATCCGCGCGGGTGGGCCATCGAATGCCGGCTCACGAGCGAGGATCCCGCGAACGGGTTTCTGCCGTCGACCGGCCGCATCGAATACCTGCGCCCGCCGGCCGGCCCGGGCGTGCGCTGGGACAGTGGGATCGACGTCGGCAACGACGTGACGCTCTACTACGACTCGATGCTGGCCAAGCTCATCGTGTGGGCGCCGGACCGGCCGCAGGCCATCGCGCGGATGCGGCGCGCCCTCGAAGAGCTCGTCCTCGTCGGCGTCGCGACCAACCAGGGATTTCACGTCCGCCTCATGGACGACGAAGCCTTCCAGCAGGGCGACGTCGACATCCAGTTCCTCGACCGGCGCAGCGACCTGCTCGAGCCACGCCCGGACACGGATCGCGAGCTGCAGCTCGCCGTGGCCGCCGCGCTGGCCGAAGATGCCGCGCGGAGGGCGCGCCGGCCGCTCGTCACCGCCGACGGCGATGGATCGGGCGCCTGGGGACGGCTCGCACGGCAGGAGGCGCTCCGGTGAGCGCGGAGCCGGCCCCGGTCATCCGCATCCTGCGGCTCGCTGCGGGCGGAGACGGCGTCGGCCGCCTTGACGATGGGCGCGCGGTGTTCGTGCCGCGAACGGCGGCGGGTGACCTGGTCGAGCTCGCGCGGCTCCGCCCGCATCGCCGCTTTGCGCGCGCGATCGCGGCGCGCGTGCTGGAGGAGGGGCCCGGTCGCGTCGTGCCCCGTTGCCCGCATTACACGCGCGATGAGTGCGGTGGGTGCCAGCTGCAGCACCTGGATTCCGCCGCGCAGCGCGAGGCCCGCGCCTCCTTCGTCGGCGACGCGCTCCGACGCATCGCTCGGCTCGACGTCGGCGATCCGCCGCTCGTGCCCCCGCCCGATGACTGGGGCTACCGCTCCAAGCTCACCCTGCACGTCTCGGACGACGGCCGCCGGATCGGTCTCCATCCGTTCGATCGCCCCGACCGTCTGTTCGACCTCGAGTGGTGCCACATCACGAGCCCGCGGCTGATGGCGCTGTGGCAGGAGCTCGGGCGTCGGCGACGGTCGCTGCCGACCGGCCTCGCGCGGCTGGTGCTCCGGCTCGACAGGGAAGGCGGACGGCACGTCGTCGCGATCATGCGCGGAACGACGCCGTGGACCTCGGCTCGCGCTCTCGCCGGGGCACTCGCTTCGGCCGGCACGCCGGCCACGCTCTGGTGGCAGCCGGATGGCGGCGCGGCGCGCGCGGTGGCCGGGAGTGAGGGCGCGTTCCCCGCGACCGTCTTCGAGCAGGTCCATCCCGCCATGGGCGACCGCGCGAGGGCGGCCGCGCTCGCGGCACTGGGCCCCGTAGACGGACTGCACGTCTGGGATCTGTATGCGGGCATCGGGGAGACGACGGCGCGGCTCGCGGCGGCCGGTGCCTCGGTCGAAAGCGTCGAGGCGGATGCGCGAGCGGTCCGCCTGGCCGACGAGCGAGGACCGGCCCCGGGCCCCGCGGTCCGTCGGCATGCGGGCCGTGCCGAAGATGTCCTCCCATCGCTCCGGGATCCTGCAGCCGTGGTCACCAACCCGCCTCGGACCGGGATGGACGAGCGGGTGACCGCCGGCCTGCGCGCCCGCCAGCCCGGGCGCATCGTCTACGTCTCCTGCGATCCGGCCACGCTCGCGCGCGACATCGTGCGGCTCGGCGACGGGTTCCGCGTCCGGTCCGTCGAGGCCTTCGACCTCTTCCCGCAGACGGCGCACGTCGAGAGCGTCGCGCTGCTCGAGGCGGCATGAAATATTTCGTCAGCGCCGGCGGGCGCGAGATCGAGGTGGAGGTGGACGGCGAGCAGGTCGTCGCCGCCGGACGGCGCGTCACCGCCTCCCTCACCACGATCCCCGGCTCGCCCGTGCGCCAGCTGCTCCTCGATGGCCGTTCGGTGGCCCTGCCGATCGAGCCGGCCGGATCCGGCCGCTGGGCGGTGACCCTCCACGGCGAGCGCCGGGAGCTGGAGGTGGTGGACGCGAGGACCCGCCACATCCGCTCGCTCACGGGCGACGACCGGAAGCCCGGCGGCCCGGCTAACCTCGTAGCGCCGATGCCCGGTCTCGTGGTCCGGGTTCAGGTCCAGCCGGGCGACGAGGTGCCGGCCGGCGCGCCACTGGTGGTGCTGGAGGCGATGAAGATGGAGAACCAGCTCAAGTCGGCGGGGCCGGGTCGGGTCGCGGCGGTGCGCGTCCAGCCGGGGCAGGCGGTGGAGAAGGGACAGGTGCTGCTTGAATTTGCCGCGCCGGCCCCTTGACCGGGGGTCTGGGGGGTCGGTATCTTGTGAGTCTGTCTCGATTTGCCCCTTCTTTCCGGTTCTTTGGACCCGGTTCTTTTGACGCTGCGCCCGGTGCGCAAGGCAGCCTGATCGATGAAAACCTTTTCCGCCACGCCCGCCGACATCAGTCATGACTGGCACGTCGTGGACGCCGACGGCGTCCCGCTCGGCCGGCTCGCGAGCACGGTGGCCCAGCTGATCCGCGGCAAGCACAAGCCGACCTACACGCCGCACATGGACGGCGGTGATTTCGTGGTCGTCGTGAACGCGTCGAAGGTGAAGCTCACCGGCCGGAAGATGGAGCAGAAGACCTACTTCAAGCACACCGGCTACATGGGGCACGAGAGCCACACGGCAGTGAAGGACCTGCTCGCCAAGCACCCCGATCGCGTCATCGAGAAGGCCGTCTACGGGATGCTCCCGAAGACGTCGCTCGCGAAGCAGCACCTCCGCGGCAAGCTCAAGGTCTACGCCACGGCCGAGCACCCGCACGCGGCGCAGCAGCCGAAGCCGTTTACCGTCAACGTGTCCAAGGTGAAAGCATGACCGCGACTCCCCAGTTCCGGTGGCAGGCGGTGGGCCGCCGCAAGACCAGCGTCGCCCGCGTCTACCTCACTCCCGGCACCGGGAAGTGGGACATCAACGGCCGCACCCTGGGGGACTACTTCCCGCGGCCATCGCTGGTGCAGCACATCCAGCAGTCGTTCACCGCGACGGACACCCTCGGCGCGTTCGACGTGAAGGCGCACGTGAACGGCGGCGGGCAGACCGGCCAGGCCGGCGCGCTCCGCCTCGGCATCGCGCGGGCGCTGGTGGAGGCCGATGGCCAGCATCGGACCAAGCTGCGCGCCGCCGGCCTGCTCACCCGCGACCCGCGCGCGGTGGAGCGGAAGAAGCCGGGCCAGCCCGGCGCCCGCAAGCGCTTCCAGTTCTCGAAGCGGTAGGCCCACGGGGCGGGACGAGCCCGCCCCGATCTCGCACACCGCTGGATCCGCCGCTGGGTGCCCCTCGGGGTCGGCGCCGGAGATGAAGGCGGTGGACGCGCAACCCTCTCAACGACAGGACATCAGTACCGCATGGCTCAGCCCCAGATCCAGGACCTCCTCGAAGCTGGTGTGCATTTCGGCCACCAGACCCGCCGCTGGAACCCGAAGATGCGCCGGTTCATCTTCGCCGAGCGGTCGGGCATCTACATCATCGACCTCCAGAAGACGCTCAGGCAGATCCAGAAGGCGCAGGAGCTCCTGCGCGGCATCGTGTCGCGCGGCGAGGGCGTGCTCTTCGTCTGCACCAAGAAGCAGCTCAAGGCGATCGTGCAGAGTGAGGCGGCCGCGGCCGGTGCGTTCTACGTCACCGAGCGCTGGCTCGGCGGCATGCTCACCAACTTCCAGACCGTCAAGAAGCAGATCAAGCGGCTGCGCGACCTGGAGCAGGGTGCCACCGAGGGCGATTTCAGCAACTACACGAAGAAGGAGCGCCTGATGTTCGAGCGCGAGCGTGAGAAGCTGAGCCGCAACCTCGAGGGCGTGAAGATGATGTCGCGGCTCCCCGGCGCGCTCTTCGTCGTGGACGCCAAGAAGGAGAAGATCGCCGTCGCCGAAGCGAACAAGCTCGGCATCCCGGTGGTCGCGATCGTCGACACCAATGCCGATCCCGACGTCATCACCGTGCCGGTGCCCGGCAACGACGATGCGATCCGCTCGGTCTCGCTCATCACGGCGGCGCTGTGCGACGTGATCAAGGAAGCGCGCGCCCAGGTTCCACTTCGCGAGGCGGCGGAGGACATGGACGGCGAGACCTACAGCAGCGACCAGAGCGGCGAGTCGGGCGACGACGCGGAGCGGCGCAAGCGGCGGCCGGGCCGGCGCAAGCGGCGCCCGAAGCCGGAGGCGATCGCGGCGCGGCTCAAGACCGAAGGCGAGGCCGCGCCCGAGACGGGCGGCGCCGGCGCCGAAGCGTAACCGGGCGGTTTCGCCCGGGCGCACGTCCGCCGCTCCCGGCCTGTGCGGGCCCGGAGCGGCGGTTTTACTATTCATCCCTCGACGACATCACAGGGTCAGGTCATGGCAAGCACGACGATTTCCCCGAAGGACGTGAGCGAGCTGCGGGCGCGCACCGGCGCCGGCATGATGGACTGCAAGCGGGCGCTGGAAGAGGCGACCGGCGACATGGAGAAGGCCTCGGAGATCCTCCGGAAGAAGGGGATCGCGAAGGCCGAGAAGCGGGCCGGGCGGACCGCCTCGCAGGGGCTCGTGGTGAGCTACATCCACCACAACGCGCAGGTCGGCGTGCTGGTCGAGCTCAACTGCGAGACCGACTTCGTGGCCCGCAACGAGGCCTTCGGCCAGCTCGCGCGCGACATCGCCCTCCATATCGCGTCGGCGGATCCGATCGGCGTGAGCCCCGACGACGTCCCGGCCGAGCTGGTGGAGCGCGAGCGCCGGATCGCCGAGGAGCAGGTGGCGGCCGAAGGGAAGCCCGAGGCCATCCGAGCCAAGATCGTGGACGGCAAGGTCAGGAAGTTCGTGGCCGAGCGCTCCCTCCTCGAGCAGCCCTACGTGCGCGACGACAAGCAGACCGTCGGCCAGCTCGTGAAGGAGGCCTCCGCCAAGCTGGGAGAGGTCATCACCGTCCGCCGCTTCGCGCGCTTCCAGGTGGGCGCCGCCTGATGCCGCTCGCCTACTCCCGCGCCCTGCTCAAGGTCTCGGGCGAGGCGCTGGCGGGCGACAAGGGCCAGGGCCTCGACTATCAGGTCGTCGAGTCCCTGGCCGACGAAATCAAGGGCGTGCACGCGCTCGGCGTGCAGCTCTGCCTCGTGGTCGGCGGCGGGAACATCATCCGCGGCGCCACGGCGAGCCGCGAGGGGCTCGACCGGGTCTCCGCCGACTACATGGGGATGCTGGCCACCGTCATCAACGCGCTCGCGCTCCAGGACGTGCTGGAGAAGATCGGCGTCAATACCCGCGTGATGACGGCCATCCGCATGGAGTCGCTGGCCGAGCCCTACATCCGCCGCCGCGCGATCCGGCATCTCGAGAAGGGCCGTGTCATCATCTTCGCCGGCGGCACCGGCAATCCCTTCTTCTCCACCGATACCGCCGGCGTGCTGCGCGCGCTCGAGGTGGAGGCCGAGGTGATTCTCAAGGCGACCAACGTGGACGGGATCTACACCAGCGACCCGCGGAAGGATCCGACGGCCACGTTCATTCCCGAGCTGTCGTTCCAGGAGGCGATCGTCCGGAACTATGCGGTGATGGACGCCAACGCCTTCGGCCTCTGCAAGGCCAACCAGCTGCCGATCGTCGTCTTCAACATCAACCAGCCCGGCGCCACGGCGCGTGTGCTGCAAGGCGAGCGGGTGGGGACCATCGTCCGATGAGCACCATTCCCG
>JAICUF010000033.1 GCA_025935995.1 Gemmatimonadales bacterium | reverse complement strand
CCGGGAGATGAGGTCGTTGATGTTCGACCTGAGGACGGTCGAGAACCGGTCGAAGATGCCCATGAAGTCTTACCTCTGGCGGTAGGGTGCCAGCGCGCCCAGGTGCGACGCCAGCGCCAGCGTCACCGAGTCGAAGCTCGCCTCGAACTCGTTGTAGTCCAGGTTCTCCAGCTCGAGGGTATCGGTCAGCACGATGTGGTCCCCTTCGAGGCCGTAGGAGCCGTGGATCAGGTCGCGGACGTTCAGCTCGAGGAGCTGGCGGAAGAGCTCACTCTGCCGCTCGTCCCCTGCGGGCACCTCCATGACCCGCACGCGGAGGAGGAGCACCGGCGGTGCGTAGTGCACCACCACCTCCGCCCCGTCCGGCGTGTTGGCGATCCAGAGACTGGGCTCGACCTCGCGGGCGGCGACGCTCCCGCCGTCCAGACGGTCCAGCCACGACTGCACGTCGTCACGTGTCACCATCGGCGACCCCCGCTTCGGTTGTTGGCGCGCCGCAAATGTACATCGTCACGCGCTTCCGGGCGCGCCCGGGAGGATCTGCTCCTGCCGCTGGGTCAGCAGCCGCTCGGCGAAATCGAGGCGGTCCTCCAGCTCGGCGACCCGCATCTGCGCCGCCTCGAGCTCGCTCACGCGGAGCTCCAGCTCCGCCATCTGGCGCCCGGTAAGCTCGCCGGTCGTCTCGCCGGCGTCGCCGCGCCGCATGGCGAAGTGCCGGCGGATGGCGAGCACCAGGACCGACAGCCCCAGCACGCCGAAGATCACGACCTCGTCCCGCACGCCCGGGTCGTCCACGAAAATGCCGATGGTGCAGATCGTGATCACGGCCTGGATCACGAAGTCCATGGCGCTGATGCCGACCATCCGGCGGAACCACCCCTTCATGGAGCCTCCGGCAGTCGCGCGGCGTCCTTCTGCGTGAGGATCCGCTCGGTGAAGTCGAGCCGCTCCTCCAGCTCGAGCAGGCGGCCCTGGGTACCCTCGAGCTCGCGAACCCGCGCCCGCAGGTCCTCGAGCTCCGCCATGACGGCGCCGCCGGGACCGACCTTTCCCTCGAGCCGCCGGGCGAGCGCGCGGACGAGGGGCCAGAGGATCAGCGTTGCCGCGGCGATGATCCCCAGAATCACGATCGCGAAGCCGGGCGACTCGAAGGGCGGGCCGCCATTCACGATCACGTCGGGAACGGAGGGCGGGGCCGGGGGCACCGGGACCTGCATCATGAGATGTCCCTTCCAGGCTGCAGCCGCTCGGCCTCGGCGCTCCGGCCCAGCACGCGCTCGGTGAAGTCCAGGCGTTCGTGCAGCTCGGCGATCTCCTGCTCGAGCTGGGACAGACGCGCTGAGGTTTCGGCCGAAGCCTCCAATCGGGCGTCGTCTCCCTGGTGCTCCATGCGCCGGATCTTCGCGAGCGCGTAGCGGGTGCCGATAAACAGCACCGTGCCGATGCCGCCCATGGTGGTGAGCACCGCGAGAAGCTGCATCAGCCGCTCGAAGTCGTTCATGCCTGCCCTCCTTCCGGGCGGGCGGCGAGCTGAGGGTCGTTGCGCTGCGCCAGCAGCCGTTCGGTGAAGTCCACCCGCTCCTGCAGCTCGACGACATCGGTCCGGAGCGACTGCACCTCAGCCAGCAGCTCCGGATCGTAGCCCGGCTCGGCGTGGCGTCCGCGGATCCGCTCGGCCAGCGCGCGTCCCACCGGGCTGAAGGCGAGACAGATCGCCGTCCCGCCGCCGAACAGAAAGATGATCGCGAGAATGTCTTCCACGAGGCCTCAGGCCTGCAGCCGGTCGGCGTCCCTGGGCTGCGCCAGGAGGCGTTCCGCGAACTCCATGCGCTCCTGCATCTCACCCATTTCCAGCCGGAGCTGGTCCACCTGCTGCCGCAGCTCCGCCACCTCGACCTCGGCTTCGGCGGACTGTCCGCCGATGGCCCGCGCCAGGGCGTGCCCGATCGGACCGCGGGCGATGAAGACGACCCCCGCGGTCAGGATGGCGATGATGGGAATGCTGAGTGCGAGAACGCCTTCCATGGTTACCCCGCCGAGGTGTGACCCGGGCCTGTACGGCGGCGCGGAGGCAAATGTTTCAGACCGCGACGTCCGCAGCGCCCTTCGACGCGGTCCGAGCGAGCGCCGACCCTCAAATCAGCTCCACCCGACTAATGGCGCCGAGCGACACGGCGATCTCGACGTCGTCGGCTTCCGCGGGCCTGAGGTAGACCTCATGGGCGGTCGGATGGGTGTCCACGCTGGTGGGAATGCCTACGACTTCGTGCCGGTCGCTCGTCGTGATTCGCACCGGCTGTTCGTGGCCGCCGGCATAATCCAGCACCGAAACGATCTCGTCGTAGCTCATGAGATGCTCCATTTCGGGGGGACGTCCAATGTACGACGGGGCGGCCCGCAGGCCTAGGGCCGTACCGCGACGTGGGAAGAGCTACCGCGAGATGCGGTTGCTGGGGCGGGACCTGACGGTTGAAGAGGCGCGCTATGTGAGCGAGATGGTGCGGCGCATCGCGGCCATCATCGCGCTCGGCCCGGCGCTCGACGCGAACGGCGAGGCCGTGAAGGCGGACGCGTATGTGTGGCCGAAGTCAGATGGGGCGGAATAGTTCGTCGAGCGAAAGTATGAAAGGCATGGTGGCGCCATCGGGATGCCAGCGAAGCGCGTCGCGCTCGACGGCCGGAGCGATCGCGTCAGGCGTCCAGACTTCGGCCTGCTCCCGGTCGGCGTCGATGATCCAGTAGCATTCGACTCCCCATTCCTGATAGAGCCGGCGCTTGGTGAACCGGTCCGCCCGGAGTGAGGATGGACTGAGGATCTCAACGGCCAGCACCAGGCGCGTGATGCCGCTCCACTCGAGCGTCCGCGCCTGTTCGACCGGCACGACGAAGACGTCAGGCTGCACCAGGCTGTCCGCGCCGAACGAGATATCGGCCGGAGCCATGAGCACGTGCGCTCGGATCGCAGGCTGCTGGCGGACGTACTCCATCAGCGCGACCAGGAGCCGGCCGGCGAGCTCCTGGTGCCAGGGACGAGGCGCCGGCGTCACCAGGAGCTCGCCGTGGACGGTTTCGTACCGCGGCCACGCCCGGTCTTCCTGGATGAGGTCGCGAACCATGTCGGCTGTATAGAACGTCGTGGCGGGCATGCGCATACTATCGTCTCGGCGGCGAGAGTCACGCAAGAGCGACGCATCCTGCACTATGACCGCCTGGCGCCAGACCGCATAACCATTTTCCCGCCGGCCCGGAATTACGCCGTCAGTATCCGCTTCAGAAACTCCCCCGTGTGGCTTCCGCTCGCTCGCGCGACCTGTTCCGGGGTCCCCTGCGCCACGATCGCCCCGCCGCCTTCCCCGCCCTCGGGTCCGAGATCGATGACCCAGTCGGCGGTCTTGATCACGTCCAGGTTGTGCTCGATCACGATGACCGAGTTCCCCTTGTCGACGAGGCGGTGCAGCACTTCCAGCAGGAGCCGCACATCCTCGAAGTGCAGGCCCGTGGTCGGCTCGTCGAGGATGTACAGGGTACGTCCGGTGTCACGCTTGGCCAGCTCCGTCGCGAGCTTGACCCGCTGCGCCTCGCCGCCGGACAGGGTCGTGGCTGCCTGCCCCAGGTGGAGATAGCCCAGGCCGACGTCGTTCAGCAGCTCCAGCTTGTCGGCGATCCGGCGCTGCGTGCCGAAGAACTCGAGGGCGTCGGATACGGTGAGATCGAGCACGTCCGCGATGCTCCGCCCCTTGTAGCGCACCTCGAGCGTCTCGCGATTGTAGCGCCGGCCTTTGCACACCTCGCACGGCACGTAGACGTCCGGCAGGAAATGCATCTCGATCTTGACCAGGCCGTCGCCCTGGCAGGCCTCGCAGCGGCCCCCCTTCACGTTGAAGGAGAAGCGGCCCGGCCCGTAGCCCCGCATCTTCGCGTCCGGGAGCTGGGTGAACAGCTCGCGGATCGGCGTGAAGAGGCCGGTGTACGTGGCGGGATTGGAGCGCGGCGTCCGTCCGATGGGACTCTGGTCGATGTCGATGACCTTGTCGATCAGGTCGAGCCCCTCGATGCGCGTATGCGCGCCGGGAATCACGCGCGCGCGATAGAAGTGCCGCGCCAGCGACTGGTAGAGAATGTCGGTGATCAGCGTCGACTTGCCCGACCCGGAGACGCCGGTGACCGCGGTGAACACCCCCAGCGGAAAATCCACCGTGAGGTCGCGCAGGTTGTTGGCGCTCGCGCCGACGACGCGGAGCCGGCGGCCGGCTTCCGGCTTCCGCCGCTTTTCCGGAATCGCGACGCGGAGATCCCCGCGGAGGTAGCGTCCCGTGAGCGAGTCCGGCGCGGCGACGAGATCGGCGACCGTCCCTTCCGCCACCACCGCCCCGCCGAGCCGTCCGGCGCGGGGGCCGAGGTCGATCACGTGGTCGGCGCTCCGGATCGTGTCCTCGTCGTGCTCGACGACGATCACGGTGTTTCCGAGGTCCCGGAGCCCGCGCAGGGTGCCGAGCAGCCGCTCGTTGTCGCGCTGATGCAGGCCGATGCTGGGCTCGTCGAGGATGTACAGGACGCCGACGAGCCGGGAGCCGATCTGGGTGGCGAGCCGGATGCGCTGCATCTCGCCGCCGCTGAGCGACGACGCGCCACGTCCGAGGGTGAGGTAGCCGAGGCCGACGTCGCGCAGGAAGCGGAGGCGGTCGGCCACCTCCTTGAGGATGGGGCCCGCGATCTCGGCATCGAGCCCCGCGCGGCCGGGTGCGCGGAGCGGAACCGCCTCGAAGAACTCCACCGCGCGGTCCACCGGCAGGTCCACGACGTCGCCGATGCTCCGCCCCTCGACCAGCACGGCGAGACTCTCGGGCTTGAGGCGCTTCCCGTGGCAGGTGGCGCACGGCTGCTCCACCAGGAATTCCTCGAGGGAGAGGCGGACGGCGTCGCTGGTGGACTCGCGGTAGCGGCGCTCGACGTTCCGGAGCACGCCCTCCCACTCGCTCTCGTAGTCACCCCGGCCGCGTCCGCCGTCGGCCGCGAAGCGGAAGCGTCCCGGCGCGCCGTGGAGCAGCGCCTTCCGCGCCGACTCCGAGTGCTCGCCCCACGGCGAGCCGAGGTCGAAGCGGAAGGCCTTGGCGAGGGTCGGCAGGACGACCTTCCGCAGGTAGCCGGTCGGCTCGCCCCACGGCAGGATGACGCCTTCGAGGATCGAGATGCTCGAATCGCCCAGGATGAGGTCGGCGTTGACCTCCTTCCGGGTGCCGAGCCCGTTGCAGTCGGGGCAGACGCCGAAGGGCGAGTTGAACGAGAACTGGCGCGGCTCGAGCTCGGGCATCGAGAGGCCGCAGACCGGACAGGCGAACCGCTCGGAGAACATCACGGGCGACGGTGTCTTCCCGTCGAAGCGCACGACTTCGGCGACGCCGTCGGCCTCGCGGAGCGCCGTCTCCATCGAGTCGTTGAGCCGGGAGCGGTCGGCCTCGCGAACCACGAGGCGGTCCACGATCACCGCGATGTCGTGGTTCTGCCGGCGGTTGAGGGCGGGCACGGCGCCCAGCTCGTACGTCTCCCCGTCCACGCGCGCGCGGACGAAGCCGCGCTTCCGGACGTCGTCGAGCAGATCGCGGAACTCGCCCTTCCGTCCGCGCACGAGCGGCGCCAGGACCTCGATCCGCGTCCCCTCGGGCCAGCCGAGGACGGCGTCGGTGATCTGGGCGGCGCTCTGGCGGCTCACCGGGCTGCCGTCGTTGGGGCAGTGCGGGATGCCCGCGCGGGCCCAGAGGAGCCGGAGATAGTCGTAGATCTCCGTGACGGTGCCGACGGTCGAGCGCGGGTTCTGGCCGGTGGTCTTCTGCTCGATCGAGATCGCGGGCGAGAGCCCCTCGATCGAGTCCACGTCGGGCTTCTCCATGAGCCCGAGAAACTGGCGCGCATAGGCCGACAGCGACTCGACGTAGCGGCGCTGCCCTTCGGCGTAGATCGTGTCGAACGCAAGCGAGCTCTTGCCGGAGCCGGAGAGCCCGGTGATGACGGTGAGCCGGTTCCGGGGGATCGAAACCGTGATGTCCCTGAGGTTGTGTTCGCGCGCGCCGCGGACGACCAGAAATTCCTGAGCCATAGCCCCGAAAGGTACCCGAAGGCCGAGGCGGACTCAAGCCGGACGGACTACCATTTGGGCATGCCGACCGACATCCGGGTTGTGGTGGACGACCTCGCGTTCGTCGAGGCCGATGCCGTGCTGCGTCCGGCCGACGCCTCCCTCCAGGCGCTGACCCCGGCGATGCGGCGGCTCGACGAGCAGGGCGGCGAGCGCTTTGCCGGCCTCAGGCGGGTGGGCATGCCGCTCGATGCCGGCGCGGCGGTCGTCACGGGCGGCGGCGAGCTGGCCGCGCCGTACGTCCTCCATCTCGTCCTTCAGGATCCGCAGACGCCGGCGAGCCGCGACACGGTCCGTCGCGCGCTCGTCTCCGCCTGGCAACGCGCCGCCGAGTGGGGCCTCGCGCGGGTGGCCGCGCCTCCGGTCGGTGTCGGTCCGGGCCAGCTTTCCCTCGAGGAGGCGGTCCACCTGCTGGCCCGCACCGCCCCGCCGGGCGACGGAATGGCGCTCACCATCGTGGTGGAGAAGGAGCACGAGCGCGAAACGGCCGAGGCGGCGCTCCGGAGCCGCCAGTGAGACGGCTGCACGTCATCGGTGCGCTGATCATTCTCCTCTGGCTGGCGGCGCTCGGCTGGCTGGTGTGGCGCCAGCGCCACTCGGACGCGGCGCAACCCCCCGAAAGACTGCCCCCCGCCATCGGACTCGCATGGCACGCGGGGTGCGCATCCGGCGTCGCATGATCCAGCTCACCCAGCTCGTGAAGCGGTTCGGCCGCTTCACCGCGGTCGATCATCTGACCCTCTGCGTACCCGCCGGCACGCTGTACGGCTTCCTCGGGCCCAACGGCGCCGGCAAGACGACGACGATGCGCATGATCGCCGGGATCCTGCGGCCGACCGGCGGGACGGTCGAGATCGGCGGGATCGAGACCTGGCGCCAGCCGCAGGCGATCAAGGCCATGATCGGCTACATCCCGGATCGGCCCTTCGTCTACGACAAGCTCACCGGCGCCGAATTTCTGCGCTTCGTCGCGGCGCTGTACGGGCAGGAGGGGGCGGCGGTGGAGCGCCGGATGGACGAGCTGCTCGAGCTCTTCGAGCTGGGCCCGTGGCGTGACGAGATCACCGGCTCGTACAGCCACGGCATGCGGCAGAAGCTCGTCATCGCGAGCGCCTTCGTGCACCGCCCCCAGCTCATCGTGGTGGACGAGCCGATGGTCGGCCTCGATCCGGTCGGTGCGCGGGTGCTCAAGGATCTCTTCCGCGCCTTCGTGCGGCGGGGCGGCACCGTCCTCATGAGCACGCACACCCTCGAGGTGGCCGAGCTCATGTGCGACCGCATCGCGATCATCGCGCGCGGCCGCATCGCGGCCGAGGGAACGATGGCGGAGCTGCGGGCCGAGTCGGCGTCGGGCAACGAAAGCCTGGAGGACATCTTCCTCCGGCTCACCGGTGCGCGGCCGCCGCACGCGCTCGACGCGGTGCTGGATGCGTGAGCAGCAGCGCGTGCCGCTCCGGGCCCCGGGGGTGTGGACCGTGCTGGCCCCCAAGTGCCGCGGCCTCGCCGCGGGCTGGCTGCGGGACGGCGAAATCGGATCGGCCGTCCTCTTCACCGCACTCGCGCTCGGGTTCTGGGGCATCGTCTTCGGCGCCGCCTGGCGGGTGCTGCACTACCTGAGCGGCCTCGAGCTGGGAGTGCTGCTCGCCCAGAAGATCCTCGACGCGATGCTGGTGGGCTTCGCTTCCATTCTGGTCCTCTCGAATCTGATCGCCGCGCTCTCGACATTCTTCCTGGCGCGGGATCTCGATCTCCTCGTGGCGGCGCCCCTCAACTGGTTCCAGCTCTACCTGTCGAAGCTCGCAGAAACCGCCGTGCACGCGTCGTGGATGATCGTGCTGGTGGCGCTGCCGGTCTTCGCGGCCTACGGGGTGGCCTTCCACGGGGGCGTGCTGTTCCTGCCGGTCGCACTGGCGGGCCTGCTGCCCTTCCTCGTGCTCCCCGCCGTGGTCGGGTCGGCGCTGATGCTGATCCTGGTGAACGTCTTTCCCGCCCGGCGCACGCGGGATCTCCTCGGGGTGGTGGCGATCGCGGCGGCGGGCGGGCTCGTGCTGCTCGTGCGTGTGATCCGGCCCGAGCTCCTGTTCCAGCCCGGCGGCCTGAGCCAGATCACGAGCTCGCTCGAGGCGCTCCGCGTCCCGGCCGGGCCGTTCCTGCCGACGCGATGGCTCTCCGACATGCTGATGAACTGGCTGGGCCGCGTGGCCGATCCCCTGCCGGTGGTCCTCCTCTACACGACGGCGGCAGCGTTCGTGATCATGGGCGGGTGGCTGCACGCCCGCCTGTTCCGGAGCGGCTACAGCATGGCGCGCGAAGGCGCCGAGCGATTCGGCGCGAACGCCGTCGGGAGCCGGATGGCCGTCGCCCTGCTCCGGCGCGTCCCGACCGCCCGGCGCGAATTCCTGCTCAAGGACCTCCGCCTCTTCTTCCGGGATCCCACGCAGTGGGGACAGCTGATCCTCGTCGTGCTGCTCGTGGCGGTATACGTGATCAACGTGCGGTCGCTCCCGATCTTCTCCCACGGGCGCGCGCCGCTCTTCCTGGTCACGCTCATCGTCTTCCTCAACCTGGGGCTCTCCGGCTTCGTCCTCGCGGCAATCGCGGCGCGCTTCGTCTTCCCCGCCATCTCGCTCGAGGGGCGGCAGATGTGGCTCCTGCGCTCGGCGCCGGTGGACGCGCGGGCGCTCTTCCAGAGCAAGTACTGGATGACCGCGATTCCGCTCGCGCTGCTCGGCGCGGCGATCACGCTCGTGACCGACCTGATGCTCCACGCCTCCGCGTTCATGCTCGTCGTGAGCATCGGGACGATCGTCTGCTTTACCCTCGCCGCCACCGCGCTCGCGCTCACCTTCGGCACCTACTACCCGCGCTTCGGCAACGAAAACGCGGCGCAGATCCCGACCAGCTTCGGCGGCGTCGCGTTCATGATGAGCGCGGTGAGCCTCCTTGGCCTCATCATCACGATCGAGGCGGTGCCGGTGGCCGGCTATCTCCGCGCGCGTCAGTTCGGCGATACGTTCGGCCTGAGCCCGTCGGTGGCCGCCGCCCTCGCGGGCGTGCTGGCTCTCTGCGTCGTGACCACGGTCGGTTCCCTCCGGCTCGGCGTGCGCCGCATGGAGGAGCTCGAACCGTAGCTCCCGCTCTTTCGGCCGGGGCCGCGTAAAGCCGGTCCCGGCCCCCCGCCGCACGACCGCCACCTTGGGTCCGCACGCTCACCCAAGGAGGCTCCATGTACACCCGCCGGATCCTTACCGCCCTGGCGCTGGCCGGCCTGGCCGCCTGCGCCGATCATGACGCTCCAACCGCCACCACATCCGACCAGCCGGCCGCGGCGCCGGTCACCGCGGCGAGTGCCGCCGCCGCGGCCCGGAGCGACGAGGCCCATCTCGAGGCGCTGGCGCGCCGGGTCGCCCGCGCGATGGGGAACCCCGCGTTCCGCGCCTACGTGAAGGGCGAGCTCGACCGGTCGCCGTTCGCCGAGCACAAGGTGCAGTTCCAGCGCTTCCTGGGCGCAAACGGGGGCCGCGCGATGCAGGCCCTCGCGGCCGCGTCCGGCGAGACCATCGCCGCGGTCGCGGCCGATACCGGCGCGGTCGCGCTCGAGATGTATTTCCCGGTCCCCGCGCACCGGGCAACGTGGGCGGGTGACGCCCGGCTGCTCGTCGCCACGGCCATCGCCGATCACGAGGCGCCCATCGCCTTCGACGCGGCAGGCCACCGACAGCTCCTCGATCCGGCGACGCCGCCGGCCACGCCGGTCCTCGCCATCGTGCCGGTCGAGACCGATTTCTCCGCCGGCCCCCGCCCGGCCCGGACCACCTGCGTCGGCGATGCGTGCGGCGGCGGGACCGGTGGCATCTCCCCGAGCGTGGGCGCCACCGCCGGCCTCTACCTGACGTACGCCCAGTATTCCCAGTCGTTTGAAGGCTGGTTGAAGGGCTCTCCCGAGTTTGAGATCCACATCATGGGTCCCGCCCAGCCGGGCGATACGGCCAACCTCGCGTCCTTCCAGTGCGTCGGCGAGCACGCCGCGGCGCCGTATGCGTGGGACATGAACGATCTTACCTGGAGCGGATCACAGCTGCTCTTCTCCAATGCCCAGATGGATGCGTTCACTCGCGCGTACCCCGGCCGCGCGTTCGTGGTGTTCGCGCTCGAGGACGACGACACGGCGTGCGGGATCCGCACCGACAGCAACCGGGGCAACGAGCTGCTCAAGGCCATCGGCGAGGCCTACCGGAATTACAAGGCGGCCAAGGACAGCACCTTCCTGTCGCTGAGCGGGGTACAGCGGATTCTGCGGGCGGCGCAATCGGGCAGCAACTTCCTGAGCGCGGCGTACAGCTTCCTCAAATCGAACGACGACATCGTCGGCATCGCGGTGTCGGACTCGGTCCGCGGCCGCTACAACCCGGTGACGAACTGGACGGTGCTCGACAAGACGCTCGCGACCACGGCCGCATTCAAGCTCGAGATGCACTGAACCCGAAAGGAGGATGTGTGCGCAACTTCCTGATCGTCACCGCCGCACTGCTCGTCGCCGGTCCCGCCCACGCCCAGGCGAGGTGGCACGTCGCCGTGGAAGCCGGCGACCTCCGGGTCAGCGGCACCAGCGCGGACACCTCCTCCGACCGGAGCGGCACGTTCCGGCCCTATCGTCCCACCGCCGCCGCGCTCCGGCTCGAGCGCGGCGGTGACGGCCTGCGGGTCGGACTCGGTCTCGTCTACGCCTCGGGACCGGTCGCGCTGATCGGCCCCGACGTGACGGTCTCGGTGGAAGGCAGCCCGCTCACCATGCTCGAGATCGCGCCCGTCGTCTCGGCGCGGCTGCTCCGGCTCGGGAGCGGTGCGCTCCACCTGTCGGCCGGCCCCGTGATCGACCGGTGGTCGTGGTCGGTGGCGCCGGCGCGGTGGCGCGTCGGCGGCGAGGTGGCGGCGCGCATCGAGGCGCCGCTGGGCGGGAGCACGGCGCTCCTCGTGCGAGGCGCCCTGAGCCGGAGCGGGTCCATGCTCGACGACGGGGACCTCCCGCCGGCCTTCGAGCGGCGCCCCGCCTGGCGGCGCGCGCTTGCCGTCGGGTTCGCGCTCCGGCGGTGACGGCGGGCGGCCTGCCGCGCTATACTGCAGGCACGGTCGATCCCTCCGGAGACGTGGCATGAAGGCAGGCACCAAGTTCCTCATCGGCGCGGCGGTCATCGTCGCGAGCGTCGGCTTTCTCATCACCGAAGGGGTGAAGGAGACGGGCGTCTATTTCCTGACGCCGACGGAGCTGGCCTCGAAGACCGCGGCCGACCCGAGCTTCTACGATGTGGGCCTCAAGATGGGCGCCAAGGTGGTGCCGGGCTCGATCCGCCGCGATTCCAGCTCGCGCGAGATCGATTTCCGCGTCTCCGACGGCCAGCACACCTTCCCCGTTATCTATCGGGGGCTCGTGCCGGACACTTTCACCGATGCCAACGACATCGAGGTCGTCGTCGAGGGTCGGCTGGGACGCGATGGCGTCTTCCGCGCGACCGACGTCCTCGCCAAGTGCGGGTCCCGCTACGAGGCCGTCCCGAAGACCGCGCGGGCCTGACCCGTGACCCTGCTCGGCCAGTTCGCCCTCTGGGCCGCATTCCTGCTGGGGCTCTGGTGCGCCGTCGCCGGCTTCTCCGGCCGGTGGCGCGGCCGGCCCGATCTCACGCAGTCGGTGACGCGCGCCGTCTACGGCATCTGCGTCGCACTGCTCGTCGCGGCGGCGTGCCTCTGGAAGGCGCTGCTCACCCACGATTTCAGCGTCGAGTACGTCTGGGCGTACACCTCCCGGAACCTCCCGACCTACTACGTCATCTCCGCCTTCTGGGCCGGTCAGAAGGGATCGCTCCTCTTCTGGGCCCTCGTGCTCTCGATCTTCGCGAGCGCGGCGCAGGCGCTGAGCTCCCGGCGGCACGCGGCGCTCCTGCCGTACGTCGCCGCGGTCACCTCGTCGGTCGTCGCCTTCTTCGTGAGCGTGATGCTGTTCGCGGCCAATCCGTTCGAGCGCCTGGCCTTTACGCCGCTCGACGGGCGGGGCCTCAACCCCCAGCTGCAGAACGTCGGGATGACGATCCATCCCCCGATGCTGTACCTGGGTTACATCAGCATCACCATCCCGTTCGCCTTTGCCATCGCCGCCCTCCTTTCGCGCCGACTCGACACCGGCTGGATCCACGCCATCCGGAAGTGGACCATCGTCTCCTGGATGTTCCTGTCGGTCGGGATCACGCTCGGGATGTGGTGGGCGTACGTCGAGCTGGGCTGGGGGGGCTACTGGGCCTGGGATCCGGTGGAGAACGCGAGCCTCCTGCCCTGGCTCACGATGACGGCGTTCCTCCACTCGGTGATGATCCAGGAAAAGCGCGGGATGCTCAAGCGCTGGAACCTCGGACTGATCGTGGGCACGTTCATGCTCAGCATCTTCGGCACCTTCATCACGCGCTCCGGCGTGATCGCGAGCGTGCACAGCTTCACCCAGTCGAACGTCGGCTACTTCTTCCTCGGCTTTCTCATCCTGGCGGGGGCGTTCGGCTTCACGCTCCTCCAGACCCGCTGGCATCTGCTGGAGCCTGAGGCGCACCTGGAGAGCATGGTGAGCCGCGAAGCCGCGTTCCTCTTCAACAACCTGCTGTTCGTCGGCATCGCCTTTTCGGTGCTGTGGGGGACGCTGTTTCCGATCCTCTCGGAGCTGGTGCGGGGAACCAAGATCACCGTCGGCCCGCCCTTCTTCAATCGCGTGAACGTTCCGCTGGGCCTCATGCTGCTGGCGCTCACCGGAGTCGGGCCGCTCATCGCGTGGCGCCGCGCATCGGCGTCGAATCTTCGCCGCCAGTTCACCCTGCCGCTGGGGACCGGCGCCGTCGTGGCGGCGGCCCTGCTCGCGGCCGGCATGCGCGACGCCTACGCGGTCATCGCCTTTGCGCTGGCCGGATTCGTGGCGGGCACGGTCGCGCAGGAATTCTTCCGCGGCGTCCGCGCGCGGCGGCGCATCCACGGGGAGCCGCTGCCGCGCGCATTCATCCGGCTCGTGGGCCGCAACCGGCGCCGCTACGGCGGGTACATCGTCCACGTCGGCATCCTGATCTACTGCGTCGGCTTCGCGGGGATGGCGTTCAAGCGCGAGCGCGAGGCCACGCTCAAGCCGGGCGAGTCGGTCGAGCTCCGGAGCCCGTACGGCCACACGTACCGCTTCACGCATGTGGGCATCTCGCAGTATCAGGCGCTCAACCGGATCGTCAGTGCCGCGACCGTCCAGGTGGAGCGCGACGGGAAGCCCGAAGGCGTCATGACGTCCGAGAAGCGGCAGCACTTCACCGTGGAGAACGGCGAGAAGGTGCCGTCGTTCGAGCCCTCGACCGAGGTCGCCATCCGGAGCGGGCTCCGGGAGGATCTCTACATCGTCTTCGCCGGACCGGTGAATGGAACGGAGGAAGCGGTCTACCGCTTCACGATCAATCCGCTGGTCTGGTGGATCTGGTACGGCGGGCTGGTGCTCGTCTTCGGCGGAATCATCACGATGTGGCCGGGGGGCGGGCATCCCGTGCCGGTCACGCGGCAGGCGCCGGCGGCGTACGGTGCGGCGCTGGTGGGCGCGGGGGAGCCGTCATGACCAGGAGCGACCCGGTCGACCGTCGCGGCTTCCTGCTCGCGATCGCGGGCATCGCCGGCGCCGCCGCGGCCGGTGCGCTCGGCGCCCAGACGCCCGGTGCACTCCCCGGCTCCGGTCCCGCGGGCTCCCTGGGCGACCCCACCGCCGCCGGCCGGCCGCAGGCACCGACCACCGCGCGCGACGACGACGCCGAGATCCAGGCGATCGAGAAACGGCTCCGCTGCACCTGCGGCTGCACCCTCGACGTCTATACCTGCCGCACGACCGACTTCTCCTGCACCTACTCGCCACAGCTGCACCGGGAAGTGCTGGAGCTCCGCGACAGCGGCATGACCGGCCAGCAGATCGTGGACGCCTTCGTGAAGCGATACGGCGAGCAGGCGCTCATGGCGCCGGAGCCGCACGGGTTCAACCTCGCGGGCTACCTCGTTCCGGGGACGCTCGTGACGCTGGCCGGCGGCGCGATGCTCTGGATCCTGGGACGCCGTTCCCGGCACGCCGTCCCGGCGGCGGCGGTGGCCGCGTCCGACGTCCGCCCCGTGGAGGCGACGCCCGAGGAGCTGGCGCGTCTCCGCCGGGCGCTCGCCGACAGTGACGCATGATCTGGGAAGCGGGTGCCGCCGCCCTCCTCGCCGCCGGAATCATCTGGCTCGTGCTTCAGCCGCTGGTGCGGCCGGCGCGCTCCAGAGCGGTGGTGTACGTCCCGCCCGAGCCCGAGGAGACCCGGCGCGGCGTCGCGCTCGCGGCGCTCCGCGACATCGAGTTCGACCGCGAGACGGGCAAGCTTTCCGACACGGATTATGAGTGGCTCAAGGCACGGTACACCGGCGAAGCGCTCGCGGCGCTCCGCGCCGAAGACGCCGGGACGGAAAGCTCCGACATCGAGCAGCTGATCGCCGCGCGGGCAAAGGCGATCGGCGGCGGGCCGGCGGCCTGCCCCACCTGCGGGCCGCGCCCCGAGCCCGATGCGCTCTTCTGCTCCACCTGCGGCGGCCGGCTCGGCAGCGTCGAGGACTGCGCCCGCTGCGGCGCCGCGCTGCCGGCGGATGGCCGCTACTGCGAGCTGTGCGGCACCGCCGTCGCGGCTTGACCCTCCGGCCAGGTCGATCCAACCGCGGCGTGCTCGCCGCGTTTCTTTTGCTCTCCGGCTCGGCCTGCGGCGCGCGCGGCGCCGGCGATGGACGGTTCTGGATCAGCATCCCCGTTCCCTCGGTCCGCCTCGCCGCCGACGAGGTCTTTCACGACGCAACAGACCCCGCGCGGCCGCCGCTCTCCTGGAGAAGCCGTCCGCCTGCGATGTGTTCGACCGCGACGGCAGCTTCCTCGGTCAGGTCACCTCCCCCCGGCCACGCCATCGTGGCGCACGCCGAGGGGCAGCGCGTGTGGGTCGTCACGGTCGGGGCAGACGACGAGCCGATCGTCATGCGCTATCGCGTGGTGCCGGCCGGCCATTAGCCGCGCGCCCACGCCACCGCCGCCCCCACCGCCCGACGCCACTCCGCCAGTTTGCGTTCCCGCACATCCGGCTCCATCCCGGGCTCGAACCTGACGAAGCGCCGCGCCGCCCCGAAATCCTCCACCGAGCTCCACACGCCAAGCGCGACGCCCGCGAGCGCCGCGGCACCCAGTGCCGTCGTTTCGATCACGTCCGGCCGCTCGACCGACCGGCCGAGCACGTCGGCCTGGAACTGCATGAGCCAGTCGTTCGCGGTGGCGCCGCCGTCGACGCGAAGGCGCGCCGCGCTTCGCTCGCCGGTGCGCTCCATCGCCGCGAGCAGCTCGGCCGACGCAAAGGCGATGGACTCGAGCGCCGCGCGAACCAGATGCGCCCGCGTCGTCCCGCGCGTGAGCCCGGTGATGGTCCCGCGCGCCGCGGGCTCCCAGTGCGGCGCCCCCAGGCCCACGAACGCCGGCACGAAGCTCACGCCGGCGCTGTCGGGCACGCTCGCCGCGAGCGCCTCCGACTCGGCCGCGCTCGCGATGATCCCGAGTCCGTCGCGCAGCCACTGAATCGCCGCCCCGGCGATGAACACGCTCCCCTCGAGGGCGAATTCCGGCTCGCCGCGCGGGCCGCAGGCAACCGTGGTGAGCAGCCCCGGCGCCGCCGGCGGGCGCTCGCGGCCCGCATGCATGAGGAGGAAGGCACCGGTGCCGTAGGTGTTCTTGGCCATGCCGCCCCGGACGCAGCCCTGGCCGAAGAGCGCGGCCTGCTGATCGCCCGCGATACCCGCGATGGGCAGCGCGGCTCCGAAGTGCACCGCCTCGGTCTCGGCCACGGTTCCACTCGACGCCACGATCTCGGGCAGCAGCAGTCGCGGGACCGAGAACAGTTCGAGGAGATCGGGGTCCCAGTCGCGGCGGTCGAGGGAGTAGAGGAGGGTGCGGGACGCGTTGGTATGGTCGGTGACGTGGGTCCGCCCGCCGGTGAGCCGCGCGATCAGCCACGTGTCGATGGTCCCGGCGGCGAGCTCGCCGGTCTCCGCCCGCCAGCGCAGGCGCGGCTCGCGCAGCATCCACTCGAGCTTCGTGGCCGAGAAGTAGGGATCGGCCACCAGTCCGGTGCGGGAGCGCAGGAGCTCCTCGTGGCCCTGGTCCCGGAGCTCCTGACAGCGCTCGGCGGTGCGCCGGTCCTGCCAGACGATCGCCGGTCCGACGGGCTCGAGGGTCGCGCGATCCCAGATGACGACGGTCTCGCGCTGATTGGTGATGCCGAGCCCCACCGGCAGCTCGCCGGCCGCCGCGATCGCTTCGCGCGCCACATCCACCGTGACGCGGAAGATCTCCTCCGCGTCGTGCTCCACCAGGCCGGGCGCGGGGAAATGCTGGGAGAATTCGCGGGAGGCGGACGCGAGCACGCGCCCGTCCCGATGGACGACGAGCGCGGTCGAGCCGGTGGTGCCCTGATCGAGGGCGAGGATCGCGGTCACGCTGGATCGTAACCGCGTTCGCGCCGCGGCGTGGACCTACTCAGTCCGGAGCGTGACCGCGGGGCTCACGCGGGCGGCGCGGCGGGCCGGGAACCAGCACGCCGCGAGCGCGGCCGTGCCCAGGATGATCGGCACGGCGATCATCGTCGCCGGGTCGGCGCCTCCGACGCTGTAGAGCCGGGATTCGAGGTAGCGACCGGCGGCCAGCGCGCCGGCCACGCCGAGGACGATGGCCACACCCACGACCACCATGCCCCGGCGCAGCATCAGCCGGATGACCTGCCCCGCCTCGGCGCCGAGCGCCATGCGGATGCCCACCTCGCGCGTGCGCTGGGTGACGACGAACGACATGACGCCGTAGACGCCTACGATGCCGAGCAGGAGGGCGAGGCCCGCGAACGCGCCGATGAGCCCGACCGTGAACCGCGCCGGCGAAAGGTCGCGCTCGACGAGCGATTCGAGCGACCGGATCTTCCAGACGGGCTGATCGCGATCCACCGACCAGATCGCCTGCTGGAGGCCGCGCGTCATCGCCTCGGGCGCTCCGGTCCCCCGCACCACGACGCTGGCGAAGATTCCGCCGCCCTGCAGCTTCGGGGCGAAGATCTGAGGCGTGGGCGTCTCCGACAGGGTGAGCTGCGTCGTCGTCCCGACGACGCCGACGACCCGCGCCATGATGTCCGGCGGGCCGAGCAGCAGCACCGAGCGACCGACCGCGGGCTGCCCCGGCCAGACCCGATCCGCGAAGGCCTGATTGACCACGATGACCGGCTCACTCGCCAGGTTGTCGGTGAGCGCGATGTCGCGCCCGGCAAGCAGCGGGATGCCCAGGGTGCGGAAGTAGCCGTCGGTCACGAGGTTGATCCCCGCGCTCGGCGCATCGGCGGGCGCGGGCCGCGGCTCCCCCGCCGGCACGTAGGCGATCGTGCCGTAGTTTCCGCTGAGCGGGACGGCATCGACCAGCGCGGCCGACTGCACGCCGGGAACGGCCCGGAGTCGCTCGAGCGCGGCGGACATGAAGTTGATCACCTTCACGCTGTCATCGTATTTGACTGACGGCAGCCGGAATTCCGCGGTGAGGACGTGCGCCGGATCGAACCCGGTCCGCGCGCGCTGCAGCGCCACCAGCGACCGCGTGAACAGGCCCGCGCTCGCCAGCAGCACGATGCAGAGCGCGAGCTCCGACGCGACGAGCACGTTCCGGAGGTCCAGCCGCCGCGCTCGCCCGCGGTCGCCGCTGCCGCCCCGCAACGCGTCCTGCAGTCCGGCGCGGGCGCCGTGCCAGGCGGCCGGTGCGCCGAAGAGCACGCCAGTGACGACGGCAACGGCGACGGAGAAGAGGACCGTCGAGCCGTCGAGGGTGAGCGGTGCGGTGATCGGAAGGCCTCCGGGCATCGACGCTACCAGCACCGCGAGGGCCCAGCGCCCCAGGAGGAGGCCCAGCGCTCCACCGGTGAGCGAGAGCAGCAGGCTCTCCGTCAGTACCTGGCGAATGAGCCGCCCCCGGCCGGCGCCGAGCGCGGCGCGGAGCGACATCTCGCGGTCGCGGGTGGTCGCGCGCGCGAGCTGCAGGTTCGCGATGTTGACGCAGACGATGAGGAGCACGGCGCCCACCGCCCCGAACAGGACGATGAGCATGAAGCGGGAACCGCCGGTGATCGCTTCGTGCAGGTCGATGACGGCGATGCGGGGATTGCCGCCCGGCGCCGGGTACGTGCGCGCCAGATCGGTCGCGATCGCCTGCAGATCGTGCTCGCCGTCGGCGGGCGTGAAGCCCGGTTTCAGCCGGCCGAGCGCCCAGACGGTCGTGCCCGGGCGCGTGAACCATGCCGGATTCGGCGCCGAGGTGATCGGGATCCACACGTCCGACTGATACGAATCGAGCAGGCCGGCGGCGGTGACGCCGATGACCTGGTGGGGCCGCCCGTTCAGCAGGAGTGTGCGGCCGAGCACATCCGGTCGGCCGCCGAAGCGGGTCTTCCACGTCCCGTAGGAGAGGACCGCGACCGGCTGGCCCCGGCCCGGTGCGGTCTCGTCGGGAGTGAACAACCGCCCGAGCGCGGGTCGGGCGCCGAGCAGGTGCAGCGTCTCGGCGGTGACGAACGAGCCGATCAGGCGGTCGGGCTGCTCCGTTCCGGTGAGGTTCACGCTCTGGGTACGCATCAGCCCGATCTCCTGGAACACGCGGGCGCGCGTGCGCATCCCCTCGACATCGGGAATGCTGAGGAGCTGCCGCTGCCCGCCGCTCATGCCCCAGATCACCACGAGCTGCTCCGGATGCACGAAGGGCAGCGGCCGGATGAGCACCGCGTTGACGAGCGTGAAGATCGCGCTGTTCGCGCCGATACCGAGGCAGAGCGTGAGCAGCGCGACGGCGGTGAAGCCCGGGCGGCGCACGAAGGTCCGGCCGGCGAACCGGATGTCCTGCAGCAGGGTCTCCACGAGGGGCTCCGGAGGTAGCGGGGGCAAGGCGGGGCCCCACCGGACGGGGGCACGGCGCTGAGGGGGACGACGATGCAGCACCGCGTCGAGAAGACTGCCGAGCGCGTCCGCGCACAGTGCCGCGGCCAGTCCGACGCCGCTGAGCGCCCCCCGGCGATCGGGATCGCGACGCTGGTCGTCGATGAATCGCGCGATGTCCTCGGCATACGACTCTCGAAGCTCGCGCGGATAGCAGCGCGCGAGCAGGCGCGCGAACCGGCTCGGCCGCGGGTGGTCGCTCACGCGGAGTCCGGCATCGGAAGCAGCTGACGCCGGCGTGCCGCGTCGACCACGGCGGCCAGCCGCTCCAGCTCCCGCTCGAGCACCCGCCGCCCGAACGGGGTGAGGCGGTAGTAGCGCCGGCGCTCGGCGCCCTCCTGGCGATGGCGGCCGGTGGTCTCCTCCACGAGGGCGCTGTCGGTCATCCGCTGGATCGAGCCGTAGAGCGTGCCGGGGCCCATGCGAACCTGCCCGTCGCTCGCCGACGCGACGCGCTGCGCGACGGCGTATCCGTGCAGATCGCCGTCGGCGAGCGCGAGCAGGATGTGGAGCACCGCGGGCGTGAGCGGCAGCATGCCGTCGACCGAGCGTCGTCCGGAAGTCATCGGATGCCCCTTCTGTATCTGTGACGGATATACTACATCCGCAACGGTAGTAGCACAAGCGGCCCTGCGCCCACGGCGTCCCGTTATGTTCCCGGCTCACCCTCACCCGCGACCGCCATGTCCTACACCACCCTGCTGCTCGATGTCGCCGACGGCATCGCACGCGTCACCATCAACCGCCCGGACAAGCTGAACGCGCTCGACGCCACCGTCATCGCGGAGCTGGGCGACGTCGTCGGCCGCATCGAGGCCGATGCGACGATCCGCGGCGTGCTCCTCACCGGCGCCGGACCCAAGGCGTTCGTGGCCGGCGCCGACATCGGCGAGCTCGCCTCGCAGGGGCCGGTGGACGGCAAGGCGCGCGCGCAGCTCGGCCAGGCCGTCTTCCGGCGGCTCGAGCGCTGCGGCAAGCCGGTCGTCGCCGCGGTGAACGGATTCGCCCTCGGCGGCGGCTGCGAGCTCGCCATGGCGTGCCACCTCCGCGTCGCGGCGGAAGGCGCGCGCTTCGGGCAGCCGGAAGTGAAGCTCGGCATCGGCCCCGGCTACGGGGGCACGGTGCGCCTGCCACGACTCGTGGGCAAGGGTCGCGCACTCGAGCTCCTTCTCACCGGCGAGATGATCGACGCGGCGGAGGCGTGGCGCATCGGACTCGTGAACCGCGTCGTGCCGGCCGACCGCCTGCTCGCGGAGGCGGAGGCGCTCCTCCGGAAGATCCTCGAGAACGGCCCGCTGGCAGTCCGGTTCGTCATCGAGGCGGTGGACGCGGGACTGGAGCTCTCGGTGGACGATGGGCTCCTCCTCGAGGCCAATCACTTCGGCCTGCTCTCCGCGACGGCCGACATGCGCGAGGGCACGGCGGCGTTTCTGGCGAAGCGGAAGGCGGCGTTCACGGGCCGCTGAGCCCGCCGGTTTTCCCGCCTTCCCGGCCTCCAAATCGGAGGCCGAACCTGCTATTTTGAGGGGATGGAATTCCCCGCCCCGCACGGCGCGCAAAGAGCCATACGAAAAGGGGTTGGAGCGGTCGTGCTGGCGGCGCTCACGGTCGCCTGCACCGACCGCGAGCGGCTGACCTTTCCGCTCGAAGGAGACCACCGCGGGCCGATCACCTTCATCGATCAGCCGGGCACCGGCGACACGACGGTGCGGGCCGGGCCGCAGATGCCGCTGTCCGGCAAGACGATCGATGCGGACGGGGTGGACAGCATCTACATCGTGGTGCTGGGCGGCCACGAAAACTTCCATCCGTTCGCCGTTGCCCGCGACACCGCGCGGTTCGGCGTGAGCATCAGCACCAGCGGTCTCGCCGGCAGGACGGTGCTCGTGCTGGTGTTCGGCACCGACCAGCTGGGCAACCGGGGAGACACCGCCGTCCGCCGGGTGGTCGTGACGCCGTAGTGCGACTCGAGCGGGTGGTCGTGCGCGGGTTCCGTAACCTCGAGGCGATGGAGCGCGACGTCCCGGAAGAAGGCGCGGCACTGCTGGGCCGGAACGGCCAGGGCAAGACGAACCTGCTGGAAGCCATCTACTACCCTGTGCTGTTCCGGTCGCTTCGCGGCAGCGCCGACGCCGAAGTGACCGCGTTCGGCGGGCCCGGATTCCACGTCGCCGCACAGCTGGCGGCCGACGGCGGGGCGCTCGAGATCGCGGCCACCTACCAGGCCGCGGGGAAGCGCAAGCGCATCGTGGTGGACGGCGCCGAGGTGGCGCGGCTCGCCGACGCGGTAGGCCGATGGGCGGCGGTCGCGTTTCTGCCGGGCGATGTGGCCCTCGCGTCCGGGCCGGCCTCCGGGCGGCGGCAGTACCTCGACCGGATGCTCTCGCTGGCCGACCGCTCGTATCTCGCTGCGCTGAGCCGATACCGCGCCGCGCTGGCTCAGCGGAACAGCGCGCTCCGGCAGGGCCGCGGCGAGCTGGTGGAGATGTTCGATGCTCCGCTGGCCGCGGCGGGAGCGGTGGTGGTGCGCGGCCGCCTTGGCTGGCTCGAGGGAGCGGCTGCCCGGTTTGCCGCTGAGCTCGCGGCCCTCGGGGAGCCGGGCGAGGGAGTGCTGCGGTACCACGGCGCCGCTCCGCTCGCCGATCCGGCGGCCTGGCCGGAAGCGCTCGAGCGGACCCGCGCGCGCGACCTCGCCCGCGGGCTCACCACCGCGGGCCCGCACCGCGACGATCTGGTGCTGGAGGTCGGGGGCCGCGAGCTGCGCGCCTTCGGCAGCACCGGCCAGCAGCGCAGCGCCGCCATCGCGCTCAAGCTGGTGGAGCTGGACACGCTGGCCGAGGCACGCGGCACCCAGCCCGCGCTGCTCCTGGACGACGTCTTCGCCGAACTGGACGGGGAGCGCCAGCGGCGGCTGGCCGCGCGACTCGTGCAGCCGGAGATACGCCAGGTCTTCGTGACCGCGCCGAGGGCCGACGAGCTGCCCGCGGGGATCAGTCTCCCGCGCTGGACCGTGGAAGGGGGAAGAGCGAGCGCGTGAAGAATCCGGGATCCCGCCCCACGCCACTGGCCGATGCGCTCGCGAGCTTTCTGAGCCAGAAGGGGTTGCAGCGCCGCGTCGAGCAGGCGGGAATCGTGGAGGACTGGGCCGCGCTCGTCGGGCCGCAGATCGCGGCCGTGACGGAGCCCGAGTCGGTCACCCCCGATGGCGTGCTCCGGGTCCGTGTCGCCACCGCGCCGTGGGCCACCGAGCTCAGTCTGATGTCGCCCCGGATTCTCCGGCTGCTGAATGAGGGACGGAAGGGGCGCGTGAAGGAAATCCGCTGGGTGGCCGGACCCCTGGGCCGCCGCCCCTGACACGGCAGTGCCGCTGACACGGCAGCAACGCTGACACCGCGGCAACGCCGACGCCGCAGCAACGGAAGCGAGTATCCATGAGCGCCACCCTGACGGGCTACAAGGCTGATTCCATCCAGGTCCTCAAGGGCCTCGACGCCGTGCGCAAGCGGCCCGGCATGTACATCGGCTCGACCTCCGAGAACGGGCTGCACCACCTGGTCTACGAGGTGGTCGACAACTCGATTGACGAGGCCCTGGCCGGGCACTGCGACACGATCGACGTCACCATCCACGCCGACAACTCGATCACCGTCGTCGACAACGGCCGCGGCATCCCGGTCGACGTGCACCCCACGGAGAAGATGCCCGGCGTCGAGCTCGCGCTCACCGTGCTGCACGCCGGCGGCAAGTTCGACAAGAGCAGCTACAAGGTCTCCGGCGGCCTCCACGGCGTCGGCGTGTCGGTCGTGAACGCGCTCTCGGAGCGGCTCGAGGTGGTCGTGGAGCGCGACGGGCAGCGCCACCACATGCAGTTCGTCCGCGGCAAGACCACCAAGAAGCTCTCGGTGATGGGCAAGACGCGGACGACCGGCACCACCATCCGCTTCAAGCCGGATCCCGAGATCTTCACCGTCCTCGAGTACAACTACACCACCCTGGCCGACCGGCTCCGCCAGCTCGCGTTCCTGAACAAGGGCGTCAGGATCACGCTCAAGGACGAGCGGGACACGCCGCCCAGGACGGAGACGTTCTTCGCCAAGGGCGGGCTCGTCGAGTTCGTGCAGTGGCTCAACCGGAACAAGAAGCCGACCCACCCGAAGCCGGTGGCCTTCTCGACCACGAAGGACGACGTGGACGTGGACGTGGCCCTCCAGTACGAGGAGGGGTACAACGAGAACACCTTCACCTTCGTGAACAACATCAACACCCACGAGGGCGGCACCCACCTCACGGGGTTCAAGTCGGCGCTCACGCGCACGATCAACGACATCGCGAAGAAGACCAATGCGCTCAAGAAGGAGGGCTTCACCCTCTCGGGCGACGACATCCGCGAAGGCCTCACCTGCGTGCTGCACGTGAAGGTCCGCGAGCCGCAGTTCGAGGGCCAGACCAAGACGAAGCTGG
>JAICUF010000082.1 GCA_025935995.1 Gemmatimonadales bacterium | reverse complement strand
TCCGGGTCGCCTCGCCCAGGTGGCGGATGGCGCGCCCGGTGAAGGCGGGGACGGCGGCGGCGCCGGCGAGCGACGTCAGGAAGGAGCGGCGGGTGGTCAGCATGCGGGGCTCCGGATGTGGGGACGGGATGCGTGAATCTGTAGGCGCGCCGGGCCGGGCGCCACTGCGATCGGCGGTCGAGTGTCTGATCGGGCGGTGTGGAGGCGGTGGTGCTCGGCGGCGGATGCCGGGGCGGGCGTTTCAGCGCCACTTGCCTCTTCCCGATCTGGGAACGATCGTTCCCGATATGGGAACACGCGCCTGCGCCCATCCCGGGATAGCCTCCGCCCTGTTCACCCCGGTGCAGGCGCGTGCCTTGGCCCTCCTCTTCGGCCAGCCCGATCGCCGCTTCCGGAGCGCGGAGCTCATCACGCTGGCCGGCGGCGGGACCGGGGCGGTCCATCGGCAGCTTGCGCGGTTGACCGCCGCCGGGCTCGTCACCGTGACCTGGGCCGGCAACCTCAAGTACTATCAGGCGAACGAGGAGTCGCCCGTGTTCATCGAGCTCTGGGGCCTGGTGGCAAAGACGATCGGGCTGGTGCAGCCGATTCGCCACGCGCTCAGGGCGCTCGCGCCGCAGATCGAGGGTGCCTTCGTGTATGGCCCCGTCGCTCGCGGTCATGACACCGGCTCCGACGCCGTCGACCTCATGATTCTCTCGCGCTCGCTCGATCCTGCCGCGCTGGCCTCGGCCCTCCGCCCCGCGGAAAGGGCTCTTGCCCGCCCCATCGCGGGCACCGTCATGACACCCCGAACCTGGCTTGCGAAGCTGGCGGAGCGGCACTCGCTGCCGAAGCTGATCGCCTCCGGACCCCGCATACCGATCTTCGGTCCCGATGCCGGCACTGACTGAGCGCGCCCTGGCAGCGTTGCTCCTGTCCGCGGCCGCCGGCACCGCCGCGCGCGCCCAGGATACGACCGCGGTCGTCCTCGTCGGCACCGGTTTTCCCCGGCCCGATTCCGCCGCGTCCGGCCCCGCCACCGCCGTGGTCGTCGGCAGCCGCGTCTTCCTCTTCGACGCCGGTCCCGGCATCCAGCGCGCCCTTGCCGCCGCGCACCTGCCCATCAACGGCGTCACCGCCCTCTTCGTCACCCACCTCCACAGCGACCACACCCTCGGCGTCCCCGACCTGATTCTCGATTCGTGGGTCATGGGCCGCCGTACGCCGCTCGCCGCCTACGGACCGCCCGGGCTCCGCGCCATGACCGCCCACATCCTCGCCGCGTGGTCCGAGGACCGGCGCGTCCGGGTCGAGGGCCTCGAGCACGAGACGCCGGTCATCCCGCAGGTCCGCGTGCACGAGATCGGCCCCGGGGTCGTCTATGACAGCGCCGGCGTCCGCGTGACGGCCGTCGCAGTGCCGCACGGCGCTTTGCGCCATGCTTTTGCCTACCGGGTGGACGCCGCGGGCCGCTCGGTGGTGATCTCGGGCGACACGCGTCCGGCTCCCGCGCTCGAACACCTCAGTGCCGGCGTCGACGTGCTCGTGCACGAGGTCTACGCGAGTGAAACCCTGCGGACGGAGGCCCGGCCCGGCGGGGAGGACTGGCCGCGCTACATGCACGACGCGCACACGTCGGACGTCGAGCTCGGCGCCATCGCCGCGCGGGCCCGCCCGCGAATCCTCGTGCTCACGCACGTCATCCGGATGGGCGCATCAGATTCGACGCTGCTTGCGGGGATCCGCCAGGGCGGCTTTGCCGGCCGGGTCGTGATCGGCCACGATGGCGAGCGTTTCTAGCGCACCGGGAAACAGGATGTCCAGAGCATTCGTAAACGAAGATGCGGGCGGTGACGTCCATCGCTATCCGCTGCCGCCGCGCGACGATCCGGGCTACGACGAAGCCGCCGCGCGCGCCCTGCTCCGCGGGGCCGACGTCGGCGACTCGCTCGGCGCCGAGGCCGCGACCGGCTACGTCTTCGGGGAACGGGCCCTTCGCCCGCATGTCCAGCGCATCCTCGAGCGCGCCCGTCAGGATGGAGACGAACGCCTCGAGCAGCTTGCCGAGCGCTTTCTCCGCCGCGGCTGAGCCTTCTCTCACTGGAGTCCAGATGCGCCGACGCTGCCTCGCCCTCTTGCTCCTCGGCTCCGCCTGCGCGCACCCGCGCGCCGATTCGGTGGACCCTGCGTCGAACGATGCCGGCCGCGCCGCCGTCATGCAGGCCGACCGGGACTACGCGGCCGCCACCGCCGCCCGACGCCTCGACGGCTGGATGTCGTTCCTCGCCGCCGACATGGTGAAGGCGCCCTGGTCCGGCACCTTCGTGAAGGGGCTCGCCGAGATCCGGAAGCAGGACGCCGGCATCTTCGCCGACACCACGCGCATGCTCGAGTGGGCGCCGACCGACGGCGGCGTGTACACCGACGGCCGCTACGGCTACACCAAGGGACGCTACGAGATGGTCCAGCACGCGGGCGGCGCCCGCACCGTGCTCGGCCGCGGGTCCTACCTCACCGTCTGGCGCCACGACCCCGAGGGCTGGCGCGTCGTGCTCGACACCGGAGTGCCGGATTCGCGCCAGTGAGCTGAGTGACGTCGCGCGGGCCCGCGAGCTGGTGCTGACCCACGGGTGGAACGCGACCGCGTACCAGATCGTCAACCCCGGGATCGCACACTGGTTCGCCGCCGCGGGCGACGCCGTCGTCGGGTACACCGAGTGGAGCGGCGTGCGCGTCGTGGCGGGCGCGCCGGTGTGCGCCGTCGAGCGGCTCGCCGCGGTGGCGGGCGAATTCGAGCAGTCGGCGCATCGGGCGGGCACGGCGGTGTGCTACTTCGGCGCCGAGGGCCGGCTCGAGACGCTCTACCGGAGCGACGCCGGCCACGCGCGCGTGCTCCTGGGCGCGCAGCCCGTTTGGGATCCGGCGCACTGGGCCGCCATCGTCGCGGCGAGCGCCTCCCTCCGCGCCCAGCTCAACCGCGCGCGGAACAAGGACGTCGCCGTCGCCGAATGGACCGCCGCGCGCGCCGAGGCGAGCCCGGAGCTCCGCGCGATCCTGGCGGAGTGGCTCGGGAGCCGCGGCCTCCCGCCGCTCCACTTCCTGGTCGAGCCCGACACCCTCTCCAGCCTCCGCGACCGCCGGATCTTCGTCGCCAGCCGGCGCGAAGTTCCCGTCGCGTTCCTCGTCGCGTCACCGATTCCCCGCCGCCGCGGCTGGCTCGTCGAGCAGTTCGTGCGCGGCCGCGGCGCCGTGAACGGCACCACCCAGCTCATGGTCGACGCGGCGATGCGGGGAGTGGCGGAAGGCGGGGCCGCATACGCGACGCTGGGGCTCGCGCCGCTGTCCCGCCGCGCGGGCTTCGAGGAGCACAATCCCCTCTGGCTCCGCGGTCTGCTCGGCTGGGTGCGCGCGCACGGCCGCCGCTTCTACAACTTCGACGGCCTCGACGCGTTCAAGGCGCGGCTCTCGCCCGAGCGGTGGGAGCCGGTCTTCGCGATCGCCGGCGCCGCCAGCTTCTCGCCTCGCTTCCTCTACGCGATCGCGGGCGCCTTCAGCGGCGGGCCGCCGCTCGTGACCGTCGCACGCGGACTGGCCCGCGCGGCGTCAACCGAGCTCCGGTGGCTGGCGCGGGGGCGCGACTGACGCCGGATTCGCGCCGAGCCGCCGGGCGATGACCTCGAGGCCGCGGGCCGCCGATCCCGGCGAACGCACCACGATGTCGACGAGACAGCCGCCCCGCGCCGGCGCCGCATGCATCACGAGGTGCCCGTCGAGGCAAACCAGCGCGATACAGCTCCCCTGCGGGCCCCGGCGCACGAGCGGCAAGCCGCCCGGCGAGATCCCGCTCGCGCTGGCGGCCGACACGATGAGGGCGGCGAGGGCGTCGGCGTCCTCCAGCCGCTCCGCGCCGACGCCCGACAGCTCGGCGATGCGGTGGTCGAAGCCGGCGAGCATCTCCCCCTCACACGCGCGCGGGAAAGGCGAGCACGGCGTCCCGGTATCCCTCGGGCACGCCCACGTCGTAGAACCGCGCCTCGGCCATCACGCCGGCGAGGGCCCGCCGCGCGGCGAGCCGCTGCATCACAGGCACGTCGTCCAGCTCCGCCCCCTCGGCCAGCGTCCTCGCGACCTCGTCGAATTCGGCGAAGATGTCCCCCGGAAAGGCGAAGCGGCCGATCGGCGTGACCGCGATGCTGTCGCCCGCGGTATCGAACCGTCCCTTGCCCTTGTCCGCCACTTCGGCGACCCGGAGCGTTCCGTCGTCGGCGCGCGTCACGCGCGCCTTGCCGGTGGCGCCCTTGGCACCCGCCTCCTCGCGCGACACTTCCGCGAGGAGCACCGTCGCGAGTCCGGTCCGCTGCCGCGTCTCCAGCACCGCGCGCGTCGGATTGGGGCCGTGAAAGAGATTGTCGGGCAGGAGGGCCGCGAAGGGCGCGCCGGCGAGGTGATCGCGCGCCCGGAGCAGGGCGTCGCCCAGCCCGCGCGGCCGGTCCTGCGGGACGAACTCCAGCTCGAGCGGGCCCCGATACTGGCGCGCGGCCGCTTCCAGCATCGGCTTCAGCGGATTGGTGATGATGATCGCGCGCGTGAGCCCCGCCTCCGCCGCCTCGTCGAGCGTCCAGTAGAGCACCGGCTTGAGCCCGACCGGCAGCATTTCCTTCGCGATCCATCGCGTGATCGGCGCGAGCCGGGTGCCGAGTCCGCCGCAGGGGATGATGGCCGTATCGATCACGCGGATATCTTTGGGCGGAGGGCGGAAAGTACGCGGCGAGGTCACGCGGGGGAGCGAGGTGCCCGAAACTAGTTTCCGCCCGGAAGGCGAGCAAGTGCGCCGCACCTGGACCGTCGCGGACGCGCTGAGCGTGCTGCGCGTGCCGATGGCCGTGGCGTTCGTGCTGGCCTCGAGCGAATGGTGGCGCCTCGCGATCGTGGCCCTCGCGGGCCTCACCGACCTGCTCGACGGGCGGATCGCCCGCCGCTACGGCAGCTCGCGCATCGGCCCGATCGTGGATCCGATCGCCGACAAGCTGTTCATGGCCTGCGCCTTCGGCGTCGTCGCGTTCTCCGGCCGGCTCGAGTGGTACGAGATTGCCGGCGTGCTGCTGCGCGACATCATCGCCACCATCGCCTTTGCCGCCACGTCGGTGCTCGGCCGGCCCGTCGCCGTGCCGGCCAGGGCGGGCGGCAAGGCCGTGACCGTCGCCCAGCTGTTGACGCTGGTCGCCTTTCTCGTCGACTCACCGCGGCTCCGGCCGATGGCCTGGGCCACCGCGGCGATCGGCCTCTACGCCATCTGGGACTACGAGCGCGCCGCCCGCGCGCGCGCCACCACCTGAAGGAGCGGACATGGCTCAGCAGACGCACGCCACCCTCGTCTGGCGGGAGGGAATGGAGTTCGAGGGCGGCGTACCCGGCGGACCCGCGAGCGTGGTGGACGGGAACGGCAGGGCGGGGCCGAGCCCCGTGATCACGCTCCTCCTCGCCGCCGCCGGCTGCACGGGCAGCGACGTGGTCTCGATCCTGGAGAAGATGCGGATCCGCGTGGCCACCTTCCGGATCGAGATCTCGGGCGTCCGCCGCGACGAGGAGCCGCGGCGCTTCGTCTCGCTGCACCTGTCCTACCGGCTCACGGGAGAGGGTCTCGAGGAGTCCAGGGTGCGACGCGCCATCGATCTTTCCCTCGAGAAATACTGCTCGGTCACCCACTCGCTCGCCCCGGACATCGCCATCACGTATGACGTGGCGCTCGGCTAGCGCCGCGTTACTCGTTGCGGTTGCGCTCGCCGCCGGCGGTGCACCGGCCGCGGCACAGCGTCGGCATGTCCGGGAGGTGGGCGTCGAAGCCACGGTCCTCGCGAGCGATCCCGCCATGGTCCTGGGCGGCGGCTACGGCGCGATCCGCACCTCGACGCGCACCCGCCTGGCGCTCACGGCATCGGCCGGCGCCGTCGACGGCGCCGTTGCCTGGCGGGGGGAGCTGCTGGCCCACTTTCTCCTCAACCCGCGAAGCACGGCAAAGGCAGGCATCTACGGCGGCGGCGGTGTCGCAATCGCCGGAAGCCGGGGCGGGCAGCAGGGTTACGCGGTGGTGCTGGTGGGCATCGAGGGGAAGCCGGGGTCCCGGACCGGCTGGTTCCTGGAGGCGGGGCTCGGCGGCGGGTTCCGCGCCGCGGCTGGCTGGCGCTGGCGACGCTGAGCCGAGCGTGCGAGCGACGACCGGAGACAGGAACGCCCCCGGGGATTCCCCGGGGGCGTCTTCGGATGCCGTGGCCGCAGGGGCCGGAAGGTCAAACGCTGACCGGCTCCGCTCGGCGCTGCACCGGCTGGCAGTACCGCTCTCCCAGCGTTCGGAGCTGGGCGAGCTGCTCGTCGTTCAGATCCTCGTAGCGCTCGGCGATGTACTGCATCGTGTCGTCGAACCAGTCCTTCTGGTGCTCGGGCATCGCCTCGATCACGCCGCAACGCAGAATGTGGCTGAACATCTCGTCACGGGCCTGGTCGAACGTCGAGGGAGCCGAAGGTGCTGCTGTCGCACGCCGCTGGATTCTGTTCTTGCTCATGCACCGTCCTTGTGTCGTGTCGGTTGTGACTTTGCCGCAATATAAACGGGTTGCACCAATTGGTGCAAACCGGAGCTTAACCTGCATGTCATACGCACTTCCGTGTAGATTTGCTGCCGATTGGCAACCGGCCGGGCCCGCCCGGTGTTCCCGGCCTTCCCTGGGGTGACAAGGAGAGCGCGATGGCGGCGGAGCCGGACGGCGGCAGCGGCATGCGGGGATTCTACCTGGGGCTGGGGGCGGTGGCGGTGATCGGCATTGCCGCCATCCTCTATCTGGTGCTCAGGCCGGCCACCGTCTCGATTCCCGTCAACGTGGCCGTGCAGGCGAGCGACACCGCCGGCTTCCAGGGCTACGTGATGGGCTCGCCCACCGCGCCGGTCGAGATCACCGAGTTCGCCGACTATCAGTGTCCCTACTGCCAGACCTTCGCGACGATCCAGATGCCCGCGGTGGAGGACCGGCTGATCAAGACCGGCCGGCTCCGCTTCCGCTACCGCGACTTTCCGCTCAGCGAGATCCATCCGCATGCTCGGATCGCTGCCCATGCCGCCGCGTGCGCCAGTGACCAGGGGAAGTTCTGGCCCATGCACGACAAGCTGTACGAGGGCCAGGCAGACTGGGTGCCGAAGACCAATCCCGCGCCAATCTTTCATGACTACGCCGCGGCGCTCGGGATGAACGTCGACGCCTACGACCAGTGCATGACGACCGCGAAGTACGCGGGCCGCATCCAGGCGAGCCACGACCTCGGCGTGCGGCTCGGTGTCGGCTCGACGCCCACGCTGCTGGTGGGGAATCGCCTCTGGACGGGACGCCTGGACTCCGACGCGATCATCCATCTGGTGGATTCGCTGGCTCCTCCGGCCCCGGCTCCTGCGGGAGCCGATTCCGCGGCCAAGGGCACCACGTGAAGTACCGGATGGCCACGGCGCTCCTGAGTCTCGTCGGGGTCTTCGTGGCGCTCTATCTCTATCTCTACAAGATCGGCAAGATCGGCACGCTGGTCTGCGGGACCGGCGGCTGCGAAACGGTCCAGCTGAGCCGCTACAGCCGGTTCCTGGGCGTCGAGGTCGCGCTCATCGGGCTCATCGGCTACGTCGGGATCCTGGCGTTCACGCTGTGGTCGCTCCGGCCGGACGTGGCCCGCGCGCGGTGGCCGGCGAGCATGACGGCGCTCCTCGCGGGAGCGGGCGTGCTCTTCTCGCTCTATCTCACCGGGCTCGAGCTGTTCGTCATCCACGCCATCTGCCGCTGGTGCGTGGGCTCGGCCGTGATCATCACCGCCATCTTCATCACGGCGCTGCTCGACCGCCGAGCCGCCGGCGGCGCGGTGGCCTGAGCCATGCGCGCGGGCGAGTCTACCCATGCTGCGCCCCGGGGCCGCGTGCTGGCAGGGCTGGGGCTGGGCGCGCTCGGGGTGGTCTACGGCGATATCGGGACGAGCCCGCTGTACGCGCTCCGGGAGTGCTTCGCCGGGACGCACAGCGTTCCCGCCACGCGGGACAACATTCTGGGCGTGCTCTCGCTGGTCTTCTGGGCCATCAATTTCGTCGTCTCGTTCAAGTACATCGGCTTCGTGATGCGCGCGGACAACCGGGGCGAAGGGGGAATCCTCTCGCTCCTGGCCCTGGTGCGGCCCCGCGGCGGCGTGACTGGCCGCCACTGGGGCCTGGTCGGGCTCGGCCTCTTCGGCGCGGCGCTTCTCTACGGCGACGGAATCATCACGCCCGCCGTCTCCGTCCTCGGCGCGCTCGAGGGCATCAGTGCGGCGACCCCGGCGTTCGAGCACGCCATCCCGTATCTCGCCGCCGTCATCCTCGCCGCGCTCTTCTGGTTCCAGCGTCGCGGCACCGCCGGCATCGGCAACATCTTCGGGCCCATCATGGTGATCTGGTTCATCACCATCGCCGCGCTCGGCATTCGCGGCATCGCGATGAATCCGGCCGTGCTCCGCGCGGTGAGCCCCTGGTATGCGTTCGAGTTCTTCGTGCAGGACGGCCTCACCGGCTTCCTGATCCTGGGCTCGGTGGTCCTCGCGATCACCGGGGCCGAGGCGCTCTACGCCGACATGGGCCATTTCGGCCGGCGGCCTATCCGCGTCGCCTGGTTCGGGGTGGCGCTGCCGGCGCTCCTCCTCAATTACTTCGGACAGGCCGCGCTGCTGCTGGTGGATCCGTCCGTGCCGACGAACCCCTTCTACTCCCTGGTTCCGGCCTGGGCACTGTACCCCACGGTGATCATCGCGACGCTGGCCGCGATCGTCGCGTCGCAGGCCCTCATTTCCGGCGCCTTCTCGCTCACGCGCCAGGCTGTCCAGCTCGGCTACAGCCCGCGCGTGACCATCGTGCACACCTCACGCACCGAGATGGGCCAGATCTATATCCCGGAGGTGAATCAGGCGGTCGGTGTCGCCTGCGTCCTGCTGGTCCTCACCTTCCGGAGCTCGACCAACCTCGCGGCCGCCTACGGCATCGCGGTGACCGGTACGATGATCATCACGACGCTGCTCTTCCACCGCGTGGCTCGACGTCGCTGGGGATGGGGAAGAGTGGTAACCGGCCTGCTCACGGGGCTCTTCCTCGTGGTTGACGTCGCCTTCTTTGCGGCGAACATGGTGAAGATCCGCGAGGGGGGCTGGTTCCCGCTCGCCGTCGCGGCGGTGGTCTTCACTCTCATGACCACCTGGAAGCGCGGGCGGGACCGCCTCTCGGCGATCGTGCGGGACAACAGCCTTCCCATGGAGCTCTTCCTGGCCGACGTGGCCAAGCGCCGCCCGCACCGCGTCCCGGGCACGGCCGTCTTCCTGACGTCGGCGATCGGCGGCGCGCCTCCGGTGCTGCTGCACCACCTGAAACACAATCAGGTGCTGCACGAACGCGTGATTCTGCTCTCGGTGGTGACGGAGGAGGTGCCGCAGGTGTGGCCCGACGAGCGCGTCGAATGCACCGACCTGGGCCAGGGTTTTTATCAGGTGATAGGCCACTACGGCTTCATGGAATCGCCGGATGTGCCCGCGGTTCTCACTGCGGTCGGTCTCGCCACCAGGTCGGCGGACCCGCAGGGCCAGGTGCGCGTCAACGTGATGCACACCTCGTTCTATCTGGGGCGGGAAACATTGATCGCGACGAAGCGGGCACCGGCACCGGCGGCCGGCGCGAACGACGAGTCGTCCGAGCCGGTGATGCCCTACTGGCGGAAGAAACTCTTCATCGTCATGACAAGAAACGCCCGGTCCGCGACGGCCTTCTTCGGCCTGCCGCCCAACCGCGTCGTCGAGCTCGGCGCGCAGATCCAGTTCTAGGCCGCGCTCAGCTTTCCTCCGCCTCGTACATCTCGCGCAGCCGGTTGACGACCGACGGATCCGCCAGCGTCGTCGTATCGCCCAGGGCGCGGCCCTCGGCCACGTCCTTGAGGAGGCGGCGCATGATCTTCCCGCTCCGCGTCTTGGGCAGGTCGGCCGAGAAGATGATGTCGTCGGGACGGGCGATGGCGCCGATCTTCCGCGCGACGTGCTCCTTGAGGTCGTCCTTGAGGCCGGACGACGGCGCCGATCCCTCCTTGAGCGTCACGAACGCCGCGAGCGCCTGGCCCTTGAGCTCGTGGGTCTTCCCGACCACCGCGGCCTCCGCCACCGAGGGATGATCGACCAGGGCGCTCTCGACCTCCATCGTCCCGATGCGGTGGCCGGCCACGTTGAGCACGTCATCCACCCGCCCGAGGATCCACCAGTAGCCGTCCTCGTCGAGCTTCGCGCCGTCCCCCGCGAAGTAGCGGCCGGGAAAGCGGCTCCAGTAGGTCTCGCGGTAGCGTTCGTCGTCGCCGTAGATGGTGCGGAGCATGCCCGGCCACGGCGCCGTGAGGGTGAGGAAGCCGCCGCCCACCTCGACCGGCCGGCCCGCGGCGTCCACCAGCTCGGCGGATACACCGGGGAACGGAACGGTGGCGGAGCCGGGCTTGGTGGTGGTGACGCCGGGGAGCGGCGTGATCATGATGCCGCCGGTCTCGGTCTGCCACCAGGTATCCACGACCGGGCAGCGCCCGCCGCCGATCTGCTCGTGGTACCAGATCCAGGCCTCGGGGTTGATCGGCTCGCCCACGGAGCCCAGGAGCCGGAGCGTCGAGAGGTCGTGCGCGGCGGGATGCGACGTCCCCCACTTCATGAACGCGCGGATCGCGGTCGGTGCCGTGTAGAAGACGGTGACCCCGTAGCGCTCGACGAGGGCCCAGAAGCGATCGCGCTCGGGCCAGTCGGGCGCGCCCTCGTACATGAGCACGGTCGCGCCGTTGGCGAGCGGACCGTACACCACGTAGGAGTGGCCGGTGACCCAGCCGATGTCGGCGGTGCACCAGAAGACGTCCTCCTCGCGAAGGTCGAAGACGTATTTCGTGGTCGCCATCGCCTGGGTGAGGTAGCCGCCGGTGGTGTGGACGATGCCCTTCGGCTTGCCGGTGGTGCCGGAGGTGTAGAGGATGAACAGGAGGTCCTCGGCGTCCATCGGCTCGGCGGGACATTGTGCCGGCGCGTTCTCCAGCAGGCGGTGCCACCAGTGGTCGCGGCCTTCGGTCATGGTGGCGAACGCCTCGTCGCCCTCGCTGCCCGCGCGGCGGCGGACCACGATGACGTGGCGGATCGAGGGGCATTCCGCCACCGCCTCGTCGGCGAAGCGCTTGAGCGGGACGATCTGCCCGCGACGGTAGCCGCCGTCCGCGGTGATGAGCGCGACGCAGGCCGCGTCATTGATCCGGTCCCTGAGCGATTCCGCCGAGAAGCCGCCGAAGACGACGGAGTGGACGGCGCCGATCCGGGCGCAGGCCAGCATCGCGATCGCGGCTTCGGGAATCAGAGGAAGGTAGATTGCCACGCGGTCGCCCTTCTTCACGCCGAGCTTCCGGAGGGCGTTGGCGCAGCGGCCGACCTCGCGCGCGAGGTCCCAGTAAGTGAGGACGCGACGATCGCCGGGCTCGCCTTCCCAGACGATCGCGGCCTTGTTGCGCCTCGGCCCGGTCAGGTGGCGATCGAGGCAATTGGCGGCGACGTTGAGCCGCCCGCCGGTGAACCATCGCGCGTGCGGCGGATTCCACTCGAGGACGCGCGACCACGGCGTGATCCAGTCGAGGGTCGCGGCCTCGGCGGCCCAGAAGCCTTCGGGATCGCGCGCGGCGCGCTCGTAGATCTCCGGCTGGGCGACGGCATTCCGGGCGAAGTCGGGCGGGGGCGGGAAGCGGCGCCGCTCGGAGAGCAGGGTATCGAGCTGGTCGGTCATCGGTTCTGCCGGCTGAGGGTTCGGCGGGTCGTGCAATCGAAGGTATCGCGGGAAGTGCAAAGTGTGAATTGCAGTTGGCCCGCCGCCGTCGCGGAGTGCGGCGCGCCGGCCGGCCGGACGACTCCGAGGCAGTTCTCCAACTGGG
>JAICUF010000050.1 GCA_025935995.1 Gemmatimonadales bacterium | reverse complement strand
TCGCCCTTCACGTCCACCGTGATCTTCTTGGAGAGGTCGCCCTTGGCCACCGCGGTGGTGACCTGGGCGATGTTCCGGACCTGCGCCGTGAGGTTGCCGGCCATCGAATTCACGTTGTCGGTCAGGTCCTTCCACGTGCCGGCCACGCCCTTCACCCGCGCCTGGCCGCCCAGCTTCCCTTCGGATCCGACTTCGCGCGCGACGCGCGTGACTTCCGACGCGAAGGAGTTGAGCTGGTCCACCATCGCGTTGACCGTCTTGCCGATCCGGAGGAACTCGCCCATCAGCGGCCGGCCCTCGATCTCGAGCGCCATGTTCTGGGAGAGGTCGCCCTTGGCGACGGCGCCGATCACGCGGGCCACCTCGCTGGTCGGCTGCACCAGGTCACCGATCAGGGTGTTGACGGCATCGATCGAGACCGCCCAGGTGCCGACGGCGCCGGGGAGAGCCGCGCGCTGGCTGATCCGCCCTTCCTTGCCGACCGCCTTGCTCACCCGGCCGATCTCGCGGGCGGTGACGTCGTTGAGCTCGGCGATGTCGTTCACCGCGTCGGAGATGCGTCCCGCGATGCCGCCCGAAATGGCGGGCATCCGGACGCTGAAGTCGCCTTTCCGGATACCGGTCAGGACCCTGAGGAGCTGCTCGAGGTCGAGATCGTCCATGCCGGGGGGCGCGGCGCCGCGTCCGCGCGAGGTCTTCGGGGTGCGGACGCTCTTGCCATTGCTGCCAGGACGGGTCGCGGTCATACCTGCTCCGGGAAGGACGTCGCCCGGGAGGGGCGGCGTTCACATCGGGTGGGGAAGGGGTTTTCTGCGCTTCTACTAATAATGCGAGGTGAGGGCGCGGGGCAATGCCGCTCGTGCCGGTTGACTTGCCCGCTTCCGGGAGCCAAGATTGGGCGTTCACCCCATTCCCGCCTCATCAGATCGCGGCCGCCCTTGCTGCAAGCCAGCCCGCTCCGGATCCTCCTCCTGGAAGACGTGCCGATGGACGCCGAGCTGCTCGAATTCGAGCTTCGGCGCGCCTCGGTCGGCTTCGTCGCCCGGCGGGTCGACACGCGGGACGAATTCCAGCGGGCCATCGCCGACTTCTCGCCCGACGTGATCCTGGCCGACTACAGTCTGCCCGGCTTCGACGGCATGACGGCGCTCCGGCTCGCCAAGCAGTCGGCGCCGGTCACGCCGTTCATCGTCGTCACCGGCTCCATCAACGAGGAGACCGCCGTCGGGTGCATGCGCGCCGGCGCCTCCGACTACCTGCTCAAGAACAACCTGGCCCGCATCGGCCCCGCCATCGAGGCGGCGCTCGAGCGTGAGCGCGCGCGCGCGGAGCGCCGGGCGGCGGAAGCCGCTCTCCGGAGATCCGAGGCGAACCTCCGCGCCATCTTCCACAACGCGCTCCAGGACTTCGTCCTCCTCGACCGGCGCGGCGTCGTGCTGACGCTCAACAAGGCGGCCAGCAACTGGGCCAACTGGGTCACCGGCCGGGACGTGCAGGAGGGAGACGTCCTGGTCGATCTGCTGCCGGGCGGAATCGCCCAGGAGTGGGCGGGCTTCTTCGACCGTGCGCTCGCGGGCGAGACGATCATGATCGAGCGGCGGGTGACGAGCGCCACCGGCACCGACCGCTGGTTCGAGGCCAACCTGATCCCGGTGGTCGCGGAAGACGGCGGGATCATCGGGGTCTGCCTGAGCGTCGTGAACATCGCCGAGCGGAAGCGCACGGAGGAAAACCTCCGGCGGGTCGAGCGGCTGCAGGCGATCGGCCGGCTCGCCGGCGGCGTGGCCCACGAGGTCAACAACATGATGACCGTCGTGCTGGGTCTGAGCGAGTTCCTCCTCCACGATCTCGCGCCCGCCGACCATCGCCACGAGGACGTGGCCGAGATTGCCCGCGCGGCCGACCGGGCGGCGAACATCACCCGCCAGCTCCTGGCCTTCAGCCGCCAGCAGGTGATGCAGCCGCGCCTCCTCGACCTGAACGCGGTGGTGCAGGGCACCCAGGGGATGCTGGGCCGGCTGCTCGGGCCCGGCTACACCCTCCGGCTCAACCTCGTCCCGATGCTGTCGTCGGTCCGCGCCGACCCGAGCCAGCTCGAGCAGGTGCTGCTCAACCTGGTCCTCAACGCCCGCGACGCCATGCCGGGCGGCGGCACGATCACCGTCGAGACGTCGTCCGTGATGCTCGACGACGACTACATGCGGCGCCACGCCGGCGTGGAGATCCCCCACGGCGCGTACAACGCCGTCATCGTGACCGACACCGGCTGCGGCATGGAGCGCGACATCGCGCTCCGCGTCTTCGAGCCCTTCTTCACCACCAAGCCCCTCGGCGAAGGCACCGGACTCGGCCTCTCGACCGCCTACGGCATCGTGAAGCAGACCGGCGGCTACATCTGGGTGTACAGCGAGCCGGGGCTCGGCACCACCTTCAAGGTGTACCTCCCGGCCTTTGCCGATCCGGCGACGCCGCCGCGCGACCTGGTCCGCGAGACGCCGTCGGGCGGGCACGAGACCCTTCTCGTGGTGGAGGACGAGGAGATGGTGCGGCTCCTCGCCTGCCGCGTGCTCCGCGAGCGCGGCTACACGGTGCACGAGGCCGCCCACGGCGCCGAAGCGCTCGAGCTCCTCTCACGCACGCCGCTCCTGCCCGACCTGGTGGTCTCGGACGTGGTGATGCCGACGATGGGGGGACGGGAATTCGGCACCCGGCTTCGCGAGCGCGCGCCCGACCTGCCGGTGCTCTACATGTCCGGCTTCACCGGCGAGGACGTGGTGCGGCGCGGCCTGCTCGAGCCCGGCGTCCCCTTCCAGCAGAAGCCGTTCCATCCCGACGCCCTGGCCAAGCAGGTGCGCGACCTGCTGGACGCGCGCAAGGTCCCGCGGGGCGTCTAGCGGGCGGCGCTCCCCGGCGAGCGGATCCGCGTCCACATCGTGAGGAAGAAGAGGCCGAGTCCCGCGGCCTGCGCCACGCCGCCCGCCACGACCAGAATCCGGAGCGCCGCGCCGCCTCCCGCCGAGCGCCCCACCTCGCCCACGAGCCGAGCCGCCGTTCCTCCCGCCACCAGCCAGTAGGCGGCCTCCGCGAGTGCCGGGCGGTAATGCGTGTCGTCGCGCGCGGGACGCGGAAACATCCAGAGCGCCACGCCCAGGATCATCATCATCACGAACCCGACCAGGATCGCGTGCGTGTGCGCGCTCGTGAGATAGGGCGTGGGCCAGATGCCCGACAGCTCGCGCCGCACCAGCATCCACACTCCCAGCGCCAGTCCCACGCCGAGAAAGGCGATCGCGGTCTTGAGGTAGCGGCGGACGAGGGGCTGCATTGCCTATTCCACGACCAGAAGGCCGATGGCGCCCTTCTGTCCGTGGCCGAACCCGTGGTTCACGAACGGGAACTCGCCCTTCACGTTGCAGTCCAGCTCGAAGATCATCCCCCCGCCGGCCGGCACGCCGAAGGTCTGCACCCCGTGGATCGCGTTGCCCGGCGGCGCGCCCAGATAGACGGTGTCGAACTGCTCGCCGACGATGTGGAAGGAGCAGGGGTGCGACGGCCCCGCGTTCACGAGGTGGAAGCGGACCCGGTCGCCCTGCGTCACCCGGATCGGGTGGTCGATGTACTGATTGGCGATGCCGTTGAAGGTGACGTAGTCGGGCAGGGTGCCGAGCATGCGCTGGTAGTCGAACTGCCAGCCGCCCTTCGCATCCTTCGATACGTAGAACTCGCTGTGCACCAGCACGAACTCCTTCGCCGGCCGGAGCGGCGCCGGCGGATCCACGATGATGGCCCCGTACATGCCGCTCCCGATGTGCATGAGCACGGGCTGGGTGCCGCAGTGGTAGAGGTAGGCCCCCGCGTACCGGGGCGTGAAGGTGTAGGTGATCGATTGCTTCGGGAGTGCCGAGCGGAAGGCGACCTTCGGATTGATCTGCGCCGCGTGGAAGTCCATCGAGTGGGGCAGCGTGCCGTCGTTTTGCAGGGTGAACTCGACCGTGTCGCCCTGCCGCACGTGCACGATGGGCCCGGGCACCGTGCCGTCGAAGGTCCAGGCCGGCACCGTGACGTCGCGATTCAGGTGCACGGGCAGCTCGCGCACCGCCATCGTGAGGCTCCGCGTCCTCCCCGGCGACACCGGCGGGAGCGCCGGATCATAGCGGGTGTAGCCGGGCGCGCCGCTGCCGGCCGGCGCGGCATCATCGTTGGATCCGTGGTGGGGCGGCGCGGCGGGCTGCTGCGAGTCGGGCGGGGCGGACCGGGTCCGCTCGCGCCCCTCGCTCTCGTGCCGGCCGCCGTCGCACGCCACGAGCGTGGTGCCGAGGGCGGGGAGGGCGGCTCCCAGGACGGCCGCGCGCGTGAGGAAGCCACGGCGGTCGAGGCTCAACGGGTCATGGCTCATGATCTTCACCTCCCTGGTTGCATCCGCTGGTCATTTGGGGTACTGATTCGCCGGAACCCGCGACAAGACAGGCGCCGGTGGAGCAATCAAGCGTGAACCCACACAGCGTGCTCGTGGTGGATGATGAGGACGCGGTGCGCAACGTGCTGGTGCGGATGCTGCAGGCGAGCGGCTACGCCGCCACCGCCGCGCCCACCGCCGAGGAGGCGATCGGCCTGTTCGAGGCCGGCCGCCGCTTCGACCTCGTGATCTGCGATCAGCGGATGCCGGGGATGACCGGCAGCCAATGCCTCACCCGGATCTGGCGGCTGGTGCCCGAGCAGCGAGTGCTCCGCGTGGCCGGGGCGCTGCACGACGAAGAAGACGGGGCCGTCCCGGTCGATCGGAACAGCCCCGTCCTCACCAAGCCGTTCACCATGGAGCGGCTGCTCGCCTCGGTGCGAGCGGCGATCGCCGGCGTCACTCCACCTTGAAGTCCTTCGACTGGACGCTCGCGCCGTTCAGCATGATCTCCACCTTGTAGTTCCCCTTGGGAAATCCGCTCGGCTTCGAGATATGGAACTCGGTCGCGGCGGCGCCCGCCGGCGCGATCGCGCGCGAGGTCGTGTCCACCACCTGGCCATCCTGGTAGGTCCACTTCGCGCTCAGCGTGGCGTTGGGCGACGTGCCCGTCGTCGCCACCGAGGCGTAGATGGTGTCGCTCGGCTTGAAGTCGTCGGTCTTGTCCGTCACCCGGCTGTTGGCATCGATCGTCCGCCCCAGGTCGACGCCGCTCACGCTGAGCGCCTCGGCGGTCGTGGTGGTGCCGGGGGTCGCGGCCGTGTCGGTGCCGCTATCGGCCTTCTTGGAGCAGCCGGCGACGGCGAGGAGCGCGCAGGGAATGATCCAGAGGCGACGGGTCATGGCGGCTCTCCTCATGAGATGTCCGGCAGGGTGAGCACCTGGCCCGGGTGGATCAGGTCGGGGTTCTTGATCTTGTCGCGGTTGGCCTCGTAGATCGCATGCCACTTGTTCGCGTCGCCGTAATGATGCTTGGCGATCTTCGAGAGGCTGTCGCCGCTCACCACGGTGTAGGTCCCGCCGGCTGACGCGCCCATGCTGCTCGTCTGGGCCGGCGCCGGCGCGGTGGACGAGCTGCCGCTCTGCACGTCGGAGAAGTCGGCTTTCTTGGCGGGCTCGTTGTTGCCCATGAGCTTGTCGAGCAGTCCCATGATCACCTCCGGGGAAGGAGCGGTCCCGGCGGACGCCGGAACGGGAAGAGCACGCAACATGGGCTGCCGCTCGCACCCCGGCGGTGACTTGGGTCACCGTCGCCGCGCTATTCGATCGGCTTGAGCCCCGCCACGATTTCCGCCCGGCGCGGCTCGAGGAAGGGGGCGAGCACGATCTTCTCTCCCAGGGTGGCGGGATCCTCGTCCACCCCGAAGCCCGGGCCGTCGGTGGCGATCTCGAAGAGAATCCCGTTGGGCTCACGGAAGTAGAGGCTCCGGAACCAGTACCGGTCCACCTTGCCGCTGTTGGGCACCCCCGCCGCGTTGAGCCGCTCGGCCCAGGCCTCGTAATCGGCGTCGTCGGCGCGGAAGGCGACGTGGTGCACGCCGCCGGCGCCCTGCGCCGACGGCGCGAGGCCGGGCTCGACGGCCACGTGCAGCTCCGCCGCCGCACCGCCCGGTCCCATCTCGTAGACGTGCACCGTCCGGCGCCCGTCCTCCGGCTGCGGGTACTCCCGCGCCGGCCGCATGCCCAGGACGCGCTGCAGCAGCGCGTCGGTGGGAGCGAGCGCGGGAACGCTCAGGAGGATCGGACCCAGGCCGCGCACCTGATGCTCGGGCGGCACCCCGCTGCGCGCCCACGGGTTCCGGGGGCCGGCGCCGTCGGCCACGAGCGAGAGGCGCTGGCCCTCGGGGTCCTCGAGATCGAGGGTCACGCGGCCGTCGCGCTCCACGGCGGGCGCGGCCCGGACGCCCTGCTCGCGCAGGTGCTCCGCCCACCAGTCGAGCGCCGCCGCATCATCCACCCGCAGGTGAGTGCGCGCGATGGCGCGGGTCCCGCGGCGCTCCGCGGGCACGGGCCAGTCGAAGAAGGTGAGGTCGCTGCCCGGCGTGCCGGCGGCGTCGCCGTAGAACAGGTGCCAGGCGCTCACGTCGTCCTGGTTCACGCTTCGCTTCACCAGGCGCATGCCCATGGTGCCGGTGTAGAAGCGGTGGTTGTCGCGGATCCGGGCGGAAATCGCCGTCAGATGGTGAATCCCCTTCAACTCCATGGTCCCTCCGTGTCCAGCGGCGGGAGCCTGGCCGTGATGTCATCGCGGCGCGGCTCGAGGAAGGGCGGCAGGGAGAGGCGCGCGGGATCGATCGGCCCGTCCACTTCGAAGCCCGGCCCTTCCGTGGCTATCTCGAAGAGAACACCGTTCGGTTCCCGCACGTACACCGAGGTGAAGTAGTGGCGGTCCACCACGCCGCTGTTCCGGTAGCCGAGCTCGTCGAGGCGCCCGACCCAGCCTTCCATCGGCTGGTCGGCGGTCCGGAGGGCGAGGTGGTGCACGCCGCCGGCACCGTACCGCGCGCGCGGCAGGTCGTCGCGCACGGTAATGTGGAGCTGGGCCTGGACGGCGCCCGACCCCATGGCGTAGACGTGGACGTCGTACCGCGGCGCGTCGGCGACCGGATACACCCGCTCGTGGCGGAGGCCCAGCGCGGTCGTGAGGAAGCGATCCGTCGGCGCGAGCTCGGGTACCGTGACGCCGACGTAGCCGAGCCCGCGGACCTGGTGCTCGAGCGGCACGGGGCTCGCCCCCCACGGGACGCCTGGCCCGCCGCCGTCGTCCACCAGCGCGAGCTGAGTCCCCTCGAAATCGGCGAAGTCGAGCACCGCCCGGCCGTCCCGCTCGGCCACGGGCCGGTGGGGCACTCCCAGCTCCGCGAAACGGGCCAGCCAGTACTCGAGCGCCGCGATGCCGGGGACGCGGAAGGTGGTGTGGGTGATGCTGTTCCCGCCGGGACGCTCGGGCGCCGCGTGGGGGATGTCGAAGACCGTCATGTCGGAGCCGGGGGTGCCCGCGCCGTCGCCGAAGAAGAGGTGGTACATCGTCGGCTGGTCCTGGTTCACCGTCCGGATGAGGGGCCGGAGCCCGAGCGCGCTGGTGTAGAAGTGGTGGGAGCGGCCGATGCGGGCGCTGAGCGAGCTCACGTGGTGGAGACCGGTGAGCGGAAGGGGAGCCGTCATTGCGGGAAATGTAGTTGACAGCGCGGGTCCTGCCGTTCAATCTCCTGCGTCTCCACCAAATCACACGGGAGGAACCATGTATCGGCACGGCCGCACCTTCGCGTTCACCCTGGCCGCGGCTCTGGGCGCCGCGGCCTGTACCCCCAAGGACCAGCCCGCCGCAGCGGCCGACTCCACTGCGGCGACGACAGCCATGACCCCCGCGGCGACCACGCCCCCGGTCGTGACCGTCCACGCCGCCGACTTCAAGTTCGACGGCCCCGATTCGATCCCGGCGGGCATGGTGACGTTCCACCTGATCAACGACGGCACGACCTTTCACCACATGCAGCTGGTCCGGCTCGACAGCGCGAAGACCTTTGCCGATCTCCAGGCGGCGATCGCCAAGCCGGGGCCGATCCCGGCCTGGGTGACGTTCGTCGGCGGCCCCAACGCCCCCGACCCGCACGGCGAGTCGAACGCGACCATGAACATGCCCGCGGGCAACTACGCGATGCTCTGCTTCGTGGACGTGCCGGGCGGCGTGCCCCACGTGGCCAGGGGGATGGAGCGGTCGCTCACGGTCGTGCCTTCGAGCAGCACCGTTGCGGCACCGAAGCCCGACGTGACCCTCACCCTCGCCGACTACAGCTTCACCACCTCACAGCCGCTGCACGCCGGCATCCAGACGATCGAAGTCCGCAACAACGGCCCGCAGGCCCATGAAGTCGAGCTGATCCGGATGGCGCCGGGCAAGACGCAGAAGGACATTCTGGGCTGGATGCAGAAGCCGAATGGGCCCCCGCCGGGCTCGGGTGTCGGCGGCATCGCGTCGGCCGCGCCGGGCGAGGTCTCGTACTTCACCGCCGATCTCACGCCCGGGAGCTACATGCTCATCTGCTTCGTCCCCGACCGGAAGGACGGCAAGCCGCACTTCATGAAGGGCATGGTGCAGACCGTCACCGTGAGCTGACCGGCGTCAGCCGCAGCATGCGGACGGCGTGCGCCGGCACGGTGTCGGCGTACTGGCCGCGGAAGGTGCCGATGTCCTGATGCAGCCAGAGATCGCGCACGCGCGCCGAGTCGGCGCGGATGCCGGTCCGGCTGAACCAGGCGGTGATGCGGGCGGCGGTGTCGGCGCGGTTGAGCAGGGCAACCGCGCGGGCGCCGCCGCTCAGCTTCCTGGCCCAGACCTGGAGCGAGGGCCCGTCGGTCCAGACCAGATAGCCCTGGGCGCCGAGGGAGTCCTGGTCCACCGCGATCACTTCGGCGTTGGTGAGGATCGTCCGCGTCGAGTCGGACATCGTCCGGAGGTCGTTGCCCGCGATGAGCGGCGCCGCCTGAATGGCCCAGAGACTCATGTGCGCGCGGTACTCGGCATCGGTCATGCCGCCGTTCCCGACTTCCAGCATGTCGGGATCGTTCCAGTGGCCGGGTCCCGCGACCGACGCGTGCTGGGCCGACTGATCGAGGTTGCCCAGCATCGACCCCCAGGAATCTGCGATGTCGTCGGTGGTGCGCCAGAGGTTCCCCACCTGTGGTGCCCACTCCCACGGCTGGTTCGATCCCCATTCGCAGATGCTGAGCACGATCGGGCGGCCGGTGGCGCGGAGCGCGTCACGGAACATCCGGTACTGGGTGGGCGCGTCGAGCCCGCCGGCGTTGCACCAGTCCTCCTTCACGTAGTCCACCCCCCAGCCGGCGTAGGTTCGCGCGTCCTGCACCTCGTGGCCCAGCGTGCCGGGACGCCCCTGGCACGTCTTCGTCCCGGCGTCGGTGTAGATCCCGAACAGGAGTCCCTTCGAGTGCACGTAGTCCGCGAGCGCCCTGATCCCGTGCGGGAAGCGCGCGGAGTCGGCGACGATGGTGCCATCCGCCGCGCGGGCCACCTGCCAGCAGTCGTCGATCACCACGTAGCGGTAGCCCGCGTCGCGCATGCCGCTCAGGACCATCGCGTCGGCGGTGCCGCGGATCAGCGAATCGCTCACGTCGCAGGCGAAGTGGTTCCAGGAGTTCCAGCCCATGGGGGGCGTCAGGACGGGCGCGGCGGGCGGGACGGACGGGACGGGCAGGAGCGCGAGAGCTGAGATCGCGAGGGCGGCAGCGAGGGGGCGCATGAGGCGGCTCGGGTTGGGGTCGGTGGGAATGTGAAGCCGGAGGGGGCGCCGCACCAGCGGCGATGTAAGCGGGGTCACTACGGCGCCCGCCGGCGCGGGTCATATTGACCCCATGATACAGCTCTTCATGCGCAGCGCGGCGGTGGGACTCCTTTCCATCGCCTGCCGGTCGGACTCGGGGCAGGCGGTGCGGGCCGATTCACTCTCGGCCGCGGCCAAGCCGGCGGTCGTTGCGGCGGCGCCGACGCGGGCGGACTCGACCGGGGCAGCCCCCGGTGCCGTCGGGCGCTACGGCCTCGGCGGACAGCCGGCGTGGGAGGTGAAGCTGCCGAAGGACCTCGCGGAGATCTCGGGGCTCGCGTTCACGGCCGACGGCCGGCTGTTTGCGCACGGCGACCAGGATGCCACGATCCATCAGCTCGATGCGCGGAGCGGGAAGGTCCTCGAGACCTTCACCGTTGCGTCGAACGGCAAGGATGATCCCGACCTCGGGAAGAAGCACGGCTCGAAGGTCCTCACCGGCGACTTCGAGGACATCCAGATCGTCGGCGACCGGTTCTTCCTGATCTCGAGCAACGGGGTCGTGATCGAGTTCAGGGAGGGGAAGGAGGGCGCCGCGGTGCCGTACCGCGCGCATGACACCGGCGTGGGCAAGGTGTGCGAGGTCGAGGGCCTCGCGAAGGACCCCGCCGGCAATTCGCTCCTCATTCTCTGCAAGATCCCGCACCAGGACGAGTACCGGCAACAGGTCGTCGTCTTCGCCTGGCCGCTCGACGGCGGCAAGGCCGATCCGGCGCCCCGGATCCGCGTCGACTACTCGAAGCTGCGCGCCACCGGCGCCGCCGAATTCCACGGCTCGGCCCTCGCCGTCACCCCCGGCGGCAAATCGCTGCTCCTGATCGCGGGCCCGCAGGAAACGTGGGCCGAGCTCTCGCTCACCGGCGACGTGCTCGCGGCGGGCGCGCTCGACCGCGATGCCCACCGCCAGCCCGAAGGGCTCGCCTTCGCGCCCGACGGCACCCTGCTCGTGAGCGACGAGGGCGCCGGCAAGCGGGCGACGCTGAGCGGCTATCGGCGCTGACGCTGGACGAAAGCCGGTGCCGGGGGAATAATTGAGCATCCCCCAACCGGAGTTTCCATGGCGGCAGACACGCGGAACCCCGTCTTCACGCGGGCCGCATTCGGTGCGCGCGAAGCGGTAACCAGCGAGACCATGACGCTCGCGGGCGTCATGCGGAAGTCCCTCCTCCTGCTGGCCATCTGCTTCGCCGCAATGCTCTACGTGTGGGAGGGGATGCCCGGCATCGGCCTCTCCGAGACGGTGATCAACCGCCTCTTCATCGGCGGCTTCATCGGTGGGGTCGGACTGCTCCTCTACACGCGCGGCCGGCCCGAGCGGGCGATCTTCACCGGACCGCTCTACGCCGTGCTCCAGGGGCTCGTCATCGGGGCGCTCACCCTGGTGCTGCAGGTGCGCTACCGGGGGCTGCCGGCGCAGGCGGCGCTGCTCACCGTCTCGACGCTGGTCGTGATGCTCGTGGGCTATCGCACCGGCCTCATCCGGGCCAGCGAGAAGTTCCGCACCGTCGTGAGCTCCTGCACGCTCTCGATCTTCCTCTTCTACATCATCGCCTTCGGCATGTCGCTCTTCGGCGTGGAGATTCCATTCCTGCACGAGGGCGGGGCGCTCGGCATCGGGTTCAGCCTGTTCGTCGTCGTGCTTGCGTCGTTCAACCTGATCCTCGATTTCGACGTCATCGACCGGGGGATCGGCAGCGCGCCGGCGGAATTCGAATGGGTGGCGGCGTTCGGCCTCGTCGTCACGCTCATCTGGCTGTACATGGAGATCCTGCGGCTGCTGACGAAGCTGCGGCGATAGGCCGTGACCGCCGGGCGGCTCGCCAGTCTTGTCATGACGCTGGGTCTGATGGCGGGCTGCGGCGAATCAACGGGCCTGATGGGCGGTGCCGCCGCGATCGATGCGACCGCCGGCGCCGGACAGGCGGCGCCGCTCGGCCGCCGGCTCGCGGATTCCCTCGAGGTTACCGTCACCGACGGTGCGGGCCATCGGGTAGCAAACCTGCCGGTGCACTGGACCACCGCCGACGGGCGGATCGATCAGACGTCGCGCACCGACACCGCGGGCCGCGCGCGGGCCGCGTGGACCCTCGGTCTCGCGCTCGGAGAGCAGCATGCCGAGGCGAGCGTGCCCGCGCTGGACGGTGTGGAGTTCACGGCGAGCGCAACCGGCTTCCGCGCGGCGCAGCTGACCGGCGGCGGCGCGCATGCCTGCGCGCTGACCGACGATCACCGACTCTTCTGCTGGCAGCGCGACCCCGGCACGCCCCTCCTGCCGCTCGACACGGTACCGACGCTCGTGGAGCACAAGCCCGGCTTCGTTCAGGTCGTCGCCGGCAGCGCGCACACCTGCGCGCTGGATGGAACCGGCACCGCATGGTGCTGGGGCGAGAACGGCGAAGGGCAGCTGGGAGACGGCAGCTTCACCTCCCGGGCGACGCTCGTCCCGGTTCCGGGCGGCCCGTGGCTCGGGATCTACAGCGGGTCGACGGCCGCGGCGACCTGCGCGCTGGACACCTCGCACCAGGCCTGGTGCTGGGGGAGCCTGATCGGCGGATTTCCTCCCCTGAGCCGAAGCGCGACTCCGCAGCTGGTCGGCGCGGTCCCGTTCCGCTCGCTGTCGGTGGGATCGCAGCACATCTGTGGAGTCGGCATGGCGGGCGGCGCCTGGTGCTGGGGACTTTCCAGGGACGGCGCCGTCGGCGCGGGACCGACGACGGACGAGTGGACCCTGGCGCCGACGCCGGTGTCGAATCCCGGCGCGATGGACGTGGTCGCCGTGGGCGCGGTCCAGTCGTGTGGCCTCGGCTCAGGGCGGCCGTACTGCTGGGGAGCCAACGTCTATTCGGCGCTGGGCTCACCGGGCGAGATCATCCGCTTCGAGCCGAGCGCCGTCGCCGGCGATTTCACGTTCACGAGCCTGTCCCTCGTCGGTCGCGGCGCCTACGCACTCGACGCGCATGGCGCCGGTTATCGCTGGGGGTCGCCCGGGGGGTGCTGCGATCTCGGCGGGCCTGCCACACCGACGGCGCTTCCCGGCAGCGTCGTGCTCGACACTCTCGTCGCCACCGGCAACGGCGCCTGCGGGCTCACGAGCGGCGCGCACACCGTCATCTGCTGGACACCATCGGGCGACGAGGAGCTCGACGTCGCCGCGCCCGCGGCGCGGACTGCGTCCGCTACCGGATCGCCTGCACCACCGGCACCTTCGACGCGCGCCGCGCCGGGAAGAAGCCGCCCAGCGCTCCCATCACGACCGCGAAGATGATTCCCGCGAGCAGCAGGGCCGGCGTGATCCGGAAGCTGAAGGCGATCTCGCTGAAGCTCGCCCAGTTGGTGGTGCTCGTGACGATGCCGTTCATCGGCAGCGCGAGCAGGCACCCCACGATCCCGCCGGCCAGCGCGATCAGCACCGACTCCGCGAGGAAGCTCGCGAGCACGCTCCGCGGCCGGAAGCCGAGGGTGAGCAGCACGGCGATCTCGGGCGAGCGCGACGACACGGCGGCGTACATCGTGTTCACCGCGCCGAACACCGCGCCCACGGCCATGATGGCCGTGATGAGGATCGCGAGGATGCGGAGGATCCGGCCCAGCAGCTCCGACTGCTTGGCGTAGAACTCCGACTCGCGGTAGACGTCCACCGTTACCCGCTTGTCGGCCTCGATGGCGCGCTTCGCCTCGGCGAACGACGCCGGATCGGCCAGCCGGAACGACAGCGACTGGAACCCGTCGCGCCGCATCGCCGGGATGAGCTGCTCGGCCTCGCCCCAGATCTCCGACTCGAACGCCGAGCCGCCGGCGGTGAAGTGGCAGGTGACGGTCCAGGGCCGGCCGGCGAACCGCATCGTCTCGGTGAGCCCGGTGCCCGGAAAGCGCCCGACCAGCCGCTGGCCCACGCAGACCTCGTTCCGGCCCGATGCCGGCTTCCGCCCCTCCGTCAGCGTCACGTTGGCCCGCACGGTCCACGCCTGCTCGCCCACGCCGCGCACCACCACGTTGGCGAGCTGCGTCGTGTCGGCGATCCGGCCCAGCGGGACGATGACGTAGAGCTCGGGGCTCGCGAGAGTTCGGCCGTCGGCCCCCCGCGCGATATGGGGCGATGCCGAGAGGATGCTGACCGACGCGCGGTCGAGCCCGCTCGACATCTCCGAGTTGGCTCCCTGGCGGAGGATCAGGACGTTGGCGTCCGAGCCCGTGCGCGTGAGCGCCGCGGCGAAGCCGTTGGCGAGCGCCAGCATGCCGATGAACACCGCGACGACGAGCCCGATGCCGAGTGCCGTGAGCGCGGTGGAGACGGGCCGTCCGAGCATGCTGCGCAGATTGTAGGCGATGGGGATTCTCATTCGACATTCCGCAGCGCCGCCACGACGGGCAGCCGGGCGGCGCGCGCCGCCGGCACGATCCCGCTCGCAAGCATGAGGGCGAGCGCCACCGCGCCGCCAAGCAGGAAGGTCGCGGGGGTGACGTCGAACCCCGGCAGGAAGCCGCCGGCGTTGAAGTTGGTGGCCCGGTACAGGAGCTTCGCGGCGCCGAGCCCGAGCACCGCGCCCGTCACGGTGATGATCCCCGCCTCCGCCATGACCAGCCCGAAGAGCCGGCGGTCGGTGAAGCCGATGGTCTTGAGCACCGCGAGCTCCCGCGTCCGCTCGCGCGCGCTCATCATCATGGCGTTGGCCGTCACCAGCAGGATCGCGAACACCACCGCCATGCCGATCGTGTTCATGAGGAGGCTCACGTTGCCCCACATGGTGGCGAAGCTCGCGTTGAACGCCTGCTCGGTGCCCGTCTTGGTCGGCGCCGTGGAGTTCCGGAACATGTCGTCCACCGTCTTCGCGATGGCGGGCGCATGTTCCGCGCTGTCGATCTCCATGATGTACCACCCCGCGAGCCCCTGGCGTCCCGTCTTCTCGTCGAGGTAGGCGAAGTGGAACATCATCGCATCGTCGTTGATCGCCTTGTCGGCCGGCGTGTAGACGCCGCGGATGGTGAAGGTCCAGTCGCCGGGGAAGATGGTGCCGCGGAGGGTCACGTTCTGGCCCACCCTCCACCCGAAGACGTCGAGCAGCCGGTTTCCGATGAGCGCGCCCGAGCGGTCCGCCAGGAAAGCCGCCTTCTGGTCGGCCGGCACCTGCATCTCGGGGTAGATGTCGAGGTAGCTCCTCGCGTCCACCGCGAAGTTGGCGAAGAACCGCTTGCCGTCGCCGTACTGGCCGCCGAACCAGTTGGCCCACGACACGCGCTCGACGCCGGGAATCGCCGCGAGGCGGTTGGCATAGGCGATGGGGAGCGGGAAGACGATTCCCGTCGCGTTGGTGGCCACGAGCCGCCGCGCGCTCCCGAAGCGCGATGCCGCGCCCAGCGTGGTGACCACCGTCCGCAGCGACGCGAACAGAAAGAGCGCGAGCGCCACACTCGCGATCGTAAGGAACGTGCGCCGCCTGTGCCGGCCGAGATTGGCGCGGAGGAGGGTCCAGAACTTCACGCGGGCGCTCCCGCGGCCATCGCCTGCTCGACGAAGGTCCCCTTCTCGAGGTGGAGCTGCCGCCGCGCCCGCGCCGCGGCGTGCGGGTCGTGGGTCACGATGATGATCGTCTTCCCGAACTCCGCGTTGAGCCGGCTCAGGAGCGACAGCACCTCCTGCGAGCTCTTCGCGTCGAGCTGGCCGGTGGGCTCGTCGAGGAGGACCAGCGTCGGATCGGCCACGATGGCCCGCGCGATCGCGACCCGCTGCTCCTGCCCGCCCGAGAGCTGCCGCGGATAGTGGCGGAGCCGGTCGTCGAGCCCGACGACGCCGAGCGCGATCCGGATCCGTTCGTCGCGCTCCTTCTTCGAGAGCCGCGTGAGGAGGAGCGGCAGCTCGACGTTCTGGTAGGCGGTGAGGACCGGCAGGAGATTGAACTGCTGGAAGACGAATCCGACGTTCCGCGCCCGCCAGGTGGCGAGCTCCGCCGGGCTCATGCCGCTCACGACGGCGCCGCCGACGGTGACGGTGCCGCTGGTGGGCCGGTCGAGGCCGGCGATGAGGTTGAGCAGGGTGGACTTGCCCGAGCCCGACGGGCCCATGAGGGCGGTGAAGCTCCCCTGCTCGATCTCCATCGAGAGCCCGTTGAACACGTCGATCCGTTCGGCGTCGCGGCTGAACGTCTTGGTCACATCGCGGATCTCGACCAGGGGCATGGCTTCGCTCACCGTCACATGGTTGATGCCGTTGCGTCTATCGGCCTTCGGTGCTCACCCGCATTCCCGCCGACGGCGATTCCACGCCGCCCGTCATGACGAGCTCGCCGCCGGAAAGGCCGCGGCGTATCTCGCGGAAGTCGCCGCTCACCGGCCCCGCCTCCACCTGGCGGGGCTCGAGCCGTCCCTGCCGGACGATCCAGACCACCGTACGGCCGCCGAGGTCGCGCACGGCGGGCGCGGGCAGCCGGAAGACCGCGGGGCCGGCCGGCTGCGCCGCCGCGGGCGTGGAGTCGCCCGCCGCGACGAAGTCCACGCGCGCGCCCATCTCGGGGAGGATGCGCGCATCGTGATCGAGAATGGAGACCTTGACCTGCACCGTCGCGCGCTGGCGGTCGGCGGTCGGCACGATCTGCCGCACCGTCCCGCGGAAGGCGGTGTCGGGGTATGCATCGAGAGTGATCCGCGCATCCTGCCCTGCGCGTACCCGCGCGATGTAGGCCTCGTTCACGTCCACCTCGACCTCGAGGGTCGAGAGATCGGCCATCGTGACGACGGCGCCGCGGGTGAGTCCGCCGCCGACGGACGGCGCCACCACCTCGCCCACTTCCGCCTCCTTCCGGAGCACGGTGCCGCTGAACGGAGCCCGGATGTAGGTGTTCTCGAGGGTCGCTTCCGCGTACCGCATGGC
>JAICUF010000195.1 GCA_025935995.1 Gemmatimonadales bacterium | reverse complement strand
GAGTCCCTCCTGCCCCGAGGTGGTATCGCGCGAGTAGTTCATGTCCATGAGGACGGCGTCGAAATCCTCGCCGTCGAGCGCCGCCAGGACGGCGGCGGGTGAGCGGGCGGTGCGCGTCTCGTATCCCTCGCCCTTGAGCAGCAGACGCGCGGCCTCCAGCACGTCCGGCTGGTCGTCGGCGATGAGAAGGCGGGGCGGCAGAGCGGGCACGGGCGTCCGGTCGATGGGAGACGACGGAATCTACGCCCCGATCGGCTACTCCGCCCTGAGCGCCCGCATCGGATCGAGACCGGCGGCGCGCCGCGCCGGCAGGTAGCTCGCGGCGAGACCCACGGCGGCCAGCACGAGGGCGGCGGCGATGAAGGTCGCGGGGTCCGCCGTGCCGACGCCGTAGAGCTGGGCGGCGAGGAGCCGGGCCCCCGCGAGGGCGCCGGCCGCCCCCAGGACGATGCCGCCGAGCACGAGTCCGAGGCCGCGGCGGAGCACCAGCCGGATCACATCCGAGCGCGAGGCGCCGAGCGCCACGCGGATCCCGATCTCCTGCGTGCGGCGGCTCACCAGAAAGGCGATGACGCCGTAGATCCCGAGCGCCGCGAGGAGGAGCGCCGGCACCGCGAAGCCCGTGAGGAGTGCCGCCACCAGCCGCCTCGGCGCCAGACTGGAGCGCACCTGCGCGCTCACCTCGTGCACGCCGGCGAAGGGATCGGCGCCGGTGAGGGGGATGTCGGGCTCGACGGCGCGAATGGCGCGCGTGAGGTCGGCCATCACGCGGTCGGTGTCGCCGGACGCGCGGACGACGAGCGACATCCATCCCCACACCGTCAGCGTGTACGGCACGTAGACTTCGGGGACCGCGGGTGAGTCCAGCGTGAAATGATGGACATCGCCGACGACGCCGACGACCGTGGCGTGCACCGCCTCGCCGAACTCCGGCCGCCCCTGCGCCGACTTGAAGATCGTGATCCTGCGGCCGACCGGATCGGCGTTCGGCCAGTACCGGCGCGCGAGCGAGCTGTTCACGATCACGGCGTAGCCCGGGTGATCAATGTCCTCGCGGGTGAAGCCGCGGCCCCGGAGCAGCGGGACGCCGAGCGTGGCGAAGTACGCGGTGTCGGCCACGCGGAAGAGCGCCTGGTCCGAGCCGTCGGCCGCGGGAGCGACGCCGTCCACCTCGAGCCGGGTGCTGATCGAGGCGCCGCTCAGCGGCACGTGGTTCGTTAGGGCGACAGCGGTCACGCCGGGAATGCGCGCGGCGGCGTCGGTCAGCCGGCGGTAGAGCGCGAGATCCGCTTCCGGCGTCGCGTAGGCCGCCGGCGGGAAAATGGGGACGGCGATGAGGTGGTCGAGCCGGAAGCCGGGATCCACGTCCTGCAGCCGGGCGAGGCTCCGGATCAGGAGGCCCGACCCGGTGACGAGCATGAGCGCGAGCGCCACCTCCGCCACGACCAGCGCCGAGCGAAGCCGGGCTTCGGTCCTGCTCGTGCCCGAGCCGGCGCTCCCTTCCTTCAATGTTCCGGCCAGCTGAGGCGCGCGGCCGCGCAGTGCGGGCAGCACGCCCACCAGGATTACCGCGAGCGCGGAGACGACGATCGTGGCGGCGGCCACGTCCCATCCGACCGCGATCTCGCTCGAGCGCGGCAGGAGCCGCGCCGCGCTTCCCTTGATCCACTCCACGCCCCAGAGCGCTCCGACGATCCCCACCACGCCGCCCGCGGCGACGAGCACGAGGCTCTCCGCCAGAAGGAGCCGCGCGAGCTCCCGGCGCCGGGCACCGAGCGCGGTCCGGACCGCCAGCTCGCGAGCCCGGGTCGCGGCGCGCGCGAGCGAGAGGTTGGCGACGTTCACGCACGCGATGAGCAGCACCAGCGCGACCGCGGCGGTGAGGAGCCGGAGCTGCGGCCCGACCGTGCCGATCACTTCGGCGGACACCGGCGTGAGGTCCACCGCGCGCCAGGCACCCTGCTCCGCGGGCCACGTGGCCGCGACGCGCGCGGCCACGAGCGAGAGGGCGCGCCGAGCGGCGACGGAGTCGACACCGGCGCGGATCCGCCCGATCACCCGGCTGTCGGCGTGCACGCCACGCTGGCTCAGCACCGCCGCCGCCGACGCGGGAACGGCGCCGAGGGGCGCCCAGAGCTCCGCCCAGACGGGGTACCCGAAGTCGGCGCCCATCACGCCCACCACGGTGAAGCTCCGGTCGTCGAGCTGGACCGGCCGGCCCACGACCGCCGGATCGCCGCCGAAGCGCCGGCGCCAGAGCCGCTCCGAGAGGACGACGACCGCGGGCGCGCCGGGCCGCATGTCGTCGGCGATCAGCGTCCGTCCGATCAGCGCCGGCTCCTGCAGCACGTGGAAGAAGTCGTCCGAGACGTAGGCCGTGACCAGCCGCTCGGCGCCGGCCGGCCCCTTGAGGAGGCTCCCGCTGCCGCGGACGAACGCCATCCCCTCGAAGACGTCGGTGCCCGCCCGCCAGTCCATGAAGGTCGGATAGGATGCGAGCCGGTTGTTGCCGCTCGAATCCCGCTCGACCGCGAGGACGACCCGGCCGGATTCCGCGTAGGGCAGCGGGCGCAG
>JAICUF010000043.1 GCA_025935995.1 Gemmatimonadales bacterium | reverse complement strand
GAGGCCACGCGGGACGGCATCCGTCTCTCCGGCACCGATCTCGACATCGCGGTGAGCACCACCGTGAGCGCGTCGGTGGATCAGGAAGGGGCGATCACCCTCCCCGCGCGGAAACTGGTCGAGATCGTCCGCGAGCTGCCGAGCGCGGCCATCCGGGTCACCGCCTCGGGCGAGCAGCGGGTCACCATCGAGTGCGGGCGGTCGCGGTTCAAGCTCCTGGGCCTCCCGCGCGAGGAGTTCCCCGCCTTCCCGGCCGTCAAGTTCGACAGCTCCTGGCGCACCTCCTCGGGCGATCTCCAGAAGCTCATCGGGCATGTGGCGTTCGCGGCCAGCACCGAGGAGAGCCGCCCCATTCTCAACGGCGTCCTCTGGGAGCTCCGGCCCGAGCGCATGCGCATGGTGGCCACCAACGGCCACCGCCTGGCCCGGATGGACGTTCCCTCCGCCGCCACCGGCGGCTCGAGCCAGGCCGATCTCATCGTCCCGCCCAAGGCGCTGGAGCAGATCCGCCGCCTCTTCGGCTCCGACGAGCAGGTCGAGATCGCCCGGAGCGAGAACCATCTGGGCTTCCGCTCCGAGAAGACCCAGATCTTCACCCGGCTCATCGAGGGGCCCTACCCCAACACCGAGCAGGTCATCCCGCGGGACAACGACAAGACGGCAACCGCCGACAAGGCCGCGCTCTCGAGCGCGCTCCGGCGGATGAGCATCGTGGCCAGCGACCAGACCCACCGCATCCGGATGGCCTTTGCCAACGGTTCCTGCAAGATCTCGGTCCAGACTCCCGACCTGGGCGAGGCGCAGGAGGAGGTCACCGTGAGCTACGAGGGCGAGCCGCTCGAGATCGGCTTCAACGCCTCGTACATGCTCGAGATCCTCAAGTTCATGCCCACCGACGAGATCCGCATGACGTTCAAGGCGCCCGAGCGCGCCGCCACCTGCGAGCCGGTCGGCTGGGACGACCCGGCGAGCTTCCTCGCATTGCTGATGCCGCTCCGACTGGTGGACTGATCGGGCCGAACGTCGCCTGCGTCACAGCGGCCCTGCGCCCCGCGCCGCATCTTGGGGCATTCAAGGGCCGCACATCAGTCACCTGGAGGACAGGCAAATGGTGAAACGTCAAGCGGATACCGACTCGTTCACGCTCACCGACGCAGGCGGGGCCGGCGGCGGCAGTCTGGTTGCCACGGCGATAGTCGCGGCGGCGGTCGGCGCTGGCGTCGCCCTCCTCTTTGCACCCGAGACGGGTGCCAAGACCCGCAAGCGCCTGGGCAAGCGGATGCGGAAGATGGAGCTCGCGAAGCAGTTCGAGGACCTGGAGCTGGGCAAGCGCGCGGCGATGATGGGCAGCGGCGCCGCGGGCGGATGGAAGCGTTTCCGGAAGGAGAGCGCCCGGCGGATCGATCCCGACTCCGACAGCGGCTCGAGCAAGCCCCTCTATGCCATCCTGGGCACCCTGGCCGGCGCGGCGGCGGCCGTGCTGCTGGCCCCTGACAGCGGCACCCGCACCCGCGAGCGCCTGGGCAACCGGATCCGCGATCTCAAGGACGACGCATCCACGCGCTGGCAGGAGCACCGCGCCGGCCGCGGCACCGCCGGCGAGACCGGCAACGGCGCCGCGGAGCGCGATCGCGGCGTGCGGTCCGTCCAGGAGCTCGGCCGCGAGGGCAGCGAGGTCTTCTAGTCGCCCGGCGAACCCTGCCGCTCCGGCGGCAGGGTCTCGACCGGCGCCCGCAGTGAATCCAGCAGCGAATCGATCCCCGGCGTGTGCATCACGCTGTCGCCGGGCTCCGGCTTCGTCTCCTCCTCGACCTTCGGAATTTCGATCCGTTCACCCTGCATCCGCCGCAGGATGAGATTTTGCCGCCACCGCATCCGCGCCGGCCGATAGGACGGGTTCGAGAGCAGCGGGAACGGCAGCGACCCCGCGATCGCCGCCGCCTGCGCGCGCGAGAGGGTCGAGGCGCGACGGCCGAAGTAGCGCTCGCTCGCGGCCTCCGCTCCCCACACCCCGCTCCCGGTCTCCACCACGTTCAGATACAGCTCGAGGATGCGCCGCTTGCTGAGCGCGCCCTCGAGGCGAAACGCCGTCACCGCCTCCTTGAGCTTGCGCAGCGGATTTCTGGACGGGGAAAGATAGAGATTCTTGGCCAGCTGCTGCGTGATCGTGCTGGCGCCCCGGAGCGCCTCGCGGCGGCCCCACGCCTGGCCAAGGGCGCGCGTGACCTCGACCACGTCCCGCGGTGAGGTCCACGAGAATGCAGGCCGCCGGTAGCCCAGTGCCCGGCGGATCTCGACGAAATCGATCCCCGGGTGGGTCCAGAAGCGGTTGTCCTCGCCGATCAGAACGGCCTGCACCAGCGACGGCGAGATCGAATCCAGCGGCGCCGGCTCGTACGACGCGTCGTGTCCGCCTCCCTCGCCGTGCGCCCGCATGGCCATGAACGCGGTCTCCGCCGGCCAGTGCGAGCGGTACCAGAGGGGCGGGGGCCAGACGGCGAACAGCCACAGCACGAAGAGTGCTGTGGCTGCGCCGATTGCCAGGACGACGCGCTTCACGGCCGGCGGATCAGCGTCCCGGGGCCATGAGCGCGATGCTGAAGGTGGCCGACTGCTTTACCGGCAGCGACTGGCCCACGGCCGGCACGTTGATGGTCATGTCACTCGACTCGGTACCCCTCGTCTCCGTGAGGAGGCCGTCGCTCCGAACCCGGGTCGTGAGATGGCGAGTGCCGGTCGCCTGCACCTCCGCCACCTGGCCGAACTGGCTCCCGCTGCCTGAGCGGGTAAAGGTGGCCGTGCTCTCGATCCGGAAACCGCTGTCGGCCGACATCGCGCGTGACGCGACGATCGCGGTTTCGCGGACGTTGAACGCCATCGCCCGGAGGGTGTCGGTGAGCGTGTCGGTCCACGCGGACCCGTCGCGCGCGCCGCCCGCCGGGAGCACCGGGAAGAACGCCGGCAGCATTCCGCTCAGCTGCGCTCCTACCGCGGTGCTCCGGTCGCTGCTGAGGCCGGTGAGCCGGCCCTCGGGTGTCAGCGTCCCGCTCCAGCGCGTGCCCCGCGCGCTGTCGGCGTCGGCCTGGCTGATGCCGATCCCGCCCACGATCATCGAATCGAGAACGATCGTGGCCCGCATCGGCGTCCCCGCTGCCGTGCCGACGGTGAGGTAGATCGTGCGCTCCAGCTCCTGCGTCTGCGGCAGCCCGTTCGGGAGCTGCACGCTCACGCTGTCCCGCCGCTCCACGACGTAGGCGGTGTTCCGCATCGGCTGGTAGACCAGCGTCCCGCGCCGGACGGCCGGAGCTCGCGCGGCGGGGGTGGCGGCGGCGGTGCTCCTCCCCGCGGCCGGGGCCGGCGTCGTCGCCGGCGGGCTGCCCGAGGAGCCGCACGCCCAGGCGCCGGCGCCGAGCGCCGCCACGCCGACTGCCGCGAGCGTCCGCATCTAGTGCAGCATCGTGATCGTGAGCGCGCTCTTGAGGGTGAGCGGAATCGGATCCGGCAGCTGCGGTGTGCTGATGGCGAGCGTCGAGCTCGAGCTCGAAGTCCCCGAGATCAGCCGCCCGTCGGGACCGATGTAATACGTCGCGGTGCCGGTGCCGGTGCCCTCGAGCTTCATCCCAGCCTGCTCGCCGGTCATGGCCGAGCTGGAGGCGGCATCCACCTTGAGCGCGCGGGTGCCTTCGCGGGCCTCGTTGCCGCTCGCCTTCCAGTTGGTCACGGTCCGGATCGTCATGTTGCCGTTGGGAATGTCGTTCGTGGCATCGGTGGTGTCGGTCCAGGCGGCGCCCACCTTGGTGTCGCGTTGCACGCGCGGGGTGAGTGCCAGGATGAGCGCGCTCGCGATGGCGGTCGGCTGGCCTTCATGCAACGCCTTGATGCTCGCCACCTTGCCACGCTCGAGATAGGCGTGGAAGGCCTGGCCGCGGAGACTGTCCAGCGCCGCCTTCGATTCAGGCGCCGTGGTCGAGTCACCCACCGCCGAGTCCACGACGAAATGCGCCACCCGGCCGGTGGCCGAGTCCGTCAGGGTGAGCGAAACGAAGAGTGATGAGGCGCTGTGCTTCTGCTGCTTGCCCTGCCCGGCTGCCGTGAGGTCCACTTCCTGGTCGCTCACCTGCTGGATCCGGTAATGCGTGACGGCCGGTGGCGTCAGGGCGCCGGTCAGAAAGACGCCTGAAGCCAGGGCCGCGAAGGTCAGTGCTCGTGCCTGCATGGGTACCTCGATGAGGGTCGGATTGCCGGACAAGGGTTGAAAACTAGGGAGGGGGACAGGCGGGGGGAAGGCGAACGGGGGGGCATCGCTGCCCCCCCGTTCCTGGTCGAGCCGTAAGCCGAGTTCTGTTTCCCTTGCGGGAGATGGTCATCTGTCTGGGACGGCCGTCGCCGGCCGCCTCGAGCAGCCTACCCGCGGCTGCCTCGCCCGCTTGCGCGAACGGGGGGTCGGTGTGGGTCACACCTCGCCGCCTATTTGGCCTTGCTCCGACTGGGGGTTGCCGTGCCACTCCTGTTGCCAGGAGCGCGGTGGGCTCTTACCCCACCGTTTCACCCTTACCGCCCGGTTGCCCGGGAGGCGGTCTGTTTTCTGTGGCCCTGTCCGTCGCCTTGCGGCGCCCAGGCGTTACCTGGCAGTCTACCCGATGGAGCTCGGACTTTCCTCGAGCGCCTCGCGGCACCCGCGACCACCGCACTCGACCAGTGCCGGAAGATACCTAGCCCTCACCCAGGCTGGCCAGACCACGCTGGGCCTGACGCACGAACGGGTTGAGCGCCGGGTCGGCCGACTTCCACTGCTCCAGCACCTGGCGGAATTCGGCCCGCGCCTCGGTGGACCTCCCGAGCTTGGCATGCAGCTCGGCCCGCATGAGACGCACCCGCCCGATGAGCCCCCACCGCGGATCAAACCCGCGCCGGGCGTACACATCCGGCTCGAAGCTGTTGAGGAGGGAGAGCGCAGTCTGGTAATCTCCCAACCGGTAATACACTTCCGCCGCGAGCGGTCGCTGGTACACCATGTATCCCATCTTGGGGCTCGAGGTGTCCGGCTCCGCGAGCACCCGCCGGGCCCCGCCCGGATCCCGCCGCTGGAGTGCGAGCAGCGCCCGGACCTCCCGCGGCGGCTGCTCCCCGGTGAGCGACCTCAGCTCGGCGACCGCCGACGAATCGCCCTCGGTGCCGGCGAACAGCTCGATCGCGGCGGTCCCGCCGGTCTCGACGACGCGCTTGCGATCGGCGGCCGGGGCCATCCGGCCCGCCTCCGCCGCGCTCTGCCACACGCGACGCAGCGATGCCGCCGGCGCCCCGACCGCGGCATACAGCTGGCCCAGCGCCGAGCGGTGCCAGGTATCGCCGGCGAAGAAGCTTCGCGGCGACACCAGTCCGCCGTACACCTCGCGCCGCGCGCGATCGGCCAGGTCGAGCGCGCGCGTCGCATTGGTGAGATCCCCCACGTAGGCGAAGACGTTCGCGGCGGACGCGAGGTCCTCGAAGACGGTGGGGTTGCCGGCGAGCTTCGGGAAGTCGGTCGCCTCGGTCGTGTCGAGCGCCGTCCGGAGGGTGGCTGCGGCGCGGTCCACCTGCCCCGACGCGAACTGGATGCGCGCTTCGACGAACGGGGCTTCGGGATCGGAGGGGACGAGTGCCCGGTAGCGGCCCACTTCGGCCGTGGCGCCGGCGTAGTCGCCGGCCGCGAGGAAGGCGTCGATCATCGCGGCATGCGCGCGGAGCGTGGTGGGCTGGCTCCCGATCCAGGCCCGTGCGAGCGCGACCACCTCGCCGCGCGCGCGCCGCACGGCCGATGCGCGGCTCGCGCTGTCCATCACGATCCGGCCGGTGGAATCCCGCGTCGGCGCCACCGAGTCGTTCGGAAGGAGCGCGAAGGACGCGGACGGCCGCGCCGCCTCCGACAGGATGGTGCCGACGTGATCGTAGGCCAGCGCATAGTTCGGGTCGAGCGCGAGCGCCCGGCGGAAGGCCCGGAGGCCCTGGGTCAGCTCGGTGCCGCGCGAGTGCCAGTCGGGATCGTGGAACCACGCCTCGCCGAGGCCGTACCAGGCGTCGGCATCGCCCGGGTTCCGGGTGATGAGCTGCTGATAGAGCGCGCGGGAGGTGGGCAGGTCCATCGCGAGGAAGGCGCGATAGGCGTTGACCACGGTGCGCTCGTGGTCCGGCAGCCTCGACGAGTAGGTCGTCGCCCGGATCATCGCGGCGTCGGCGATCGAGTCCGACGCCCCGACGATCCACCCCCGGGTGAGCGCGAGCTTGTAGTACGCGAGCGCGAAGGTCGTGTCGATCGCGACGGCGCGGCGGAGGTCGCGCTCGGCATCGGCGAGGTCCCAGCGGTTGAGCGACTCCTGTCCCGCCAGATACGCGCGGAACGCTTGCAGCGAGCCGGTCGTCGCCTGCGCGAGGCTCGCGCGCACCTGGCTCGGCGCGCCCGACAGATCGAGCAGACGCGCGGCGAGCTGGTCGAAAACGGGGCGGACATCCTCACCCGGCCGGTCGTCCACCTGTGCCACGTCCACCCGCCGGCCCGTGGCGACGTCATAGACGCGCGCCACCAGATGGAGCGAATCACCCGCCTGGTGGAAGTCGCCGAGGATCACGGTCCAGACGCCGGCGTCGCGCGCGAGCCGCCGTGCCATGTCGAGTCCGATCGGCTCCCCGGCGCCGATCTTCCGGCGCGCCAGCAGGTCATGCAGCCGCTCGTGATCCACCACCTGCAGATCGTTCCACTGCGAGAGGGTGAGCGCGAGCATGCTCACGCTGCCGTCCTCCATCCACCGCATCGCCGGGTCGCTGCGCAGGTTCTCGAAGGGCAGCACCAGGATGGACTGTCGCGGATTGACGCCGGCCGGCACGCCCGCATCGCGCGTGAGTGGAAACGCGATGCCGGCTGCCACCACGCAGAGCGCCGCCGCGGCAGCCCAGCGCCCGAGGCGGCGGCGGCCCGATCGGACCGGGCGCGGCGCACCCGCGAGCGCCGCCCGGAACTCGTCGCCGCTCTGGAACCGGTCGGCGGGCGCCTTCTCGAGGGCGCGTGCGACCGCGTCGGCCAGCGCGGGCGGGCAGTCGGCGCGGAGCCGCCCCACCGGCGTCGGCCGCTCGCTCATGTGCTTGGACACCACCACCCGGTTGGGCCCCGTGAAGGGCGGCATGCCCGTCAGCATCTCGTAGAGCACTATGCCCAGCGCGTAGAGATCGCTCCTCCCGTCCACCTCCTCGCCGGTCGCCTGCTCGGGGCTCATGTAGGCCGGGGTGCCGATGGCAACGCCCTCGCCGGTGGAGGGCTCGCCGCCGAACTCGCGAGCCACCGCGCGCGCGATCCCGAAGTCGGCGAGGAGGGCGCGGCCCGTGCCCGCCTCGAGCAGGACGTTCTCCGGCTTCACGTCCCGGTGCACCACCCCCGCCTTCGAGGCAGCGCCGAGCGCCGCCGCCACGTCGGCGGCGATGCGCGAGGCCTCGGCCGGTCCCAGCTTTCCCTCGCGCTGGAGCCGCTGGCGGAGACTTTCCCCCGCCACCGCATCCATCACATACCACAGGAGGTCACCGCTCGACCCGGCGGCGTGGACCGCGACGATGTTGGGATGCTGCAGCCGGGCGACGGTTCGCGCCTCGGCGAGGAAGCGGCGGGCAATGCCGCCGTTGGTGGCAAGCTCGGGGTGGACCACCTTGACGGCGACGGGCCGGTCGAGTGCGGTGTCGACGGCCCGGAAGATGACGCCCATGCCGCCCCGGCCGATCTCGCGCTCGAGGTGGTACTGGGGTCCCAGTGCCGCCTGCAGGCGGCTCATCAGCTCGGGAATCTGTTCCATCGCGGGTGCTCCGGCGGCGGACGCTCCGGTCGGGCCCAGGGGGTCGGGGCGGTCATCCGATTAAGGAATATACGGCGCCGGACCGCTGGGGGCTTCAAGGTTTGATTCACCGGCGTGCCGAATGGTTGCGCCCGGGCGGAAGGTTGCGGGCCGGTTGACCGGGTCGGTCTATCGTCCGCCCTTACTCAACCGGAGCGCGCGCGTGGTGTACGGAACGGGGACGCTGACCGTGGCGGCGGTGCTCACGCCCGGCGAGCGCCAGCGGGTGGACGCCGCAGGCAACGGCGTCTTCGACGTGGTCCATCGCGATTCGGTGCCGGACGCGGTCCGGGTGGTGCGGGAGCGGTCGGTGGACGCGGTCCTGGTCTCGGTCCACTGCTGCGAGCCGGCGCAGATCGGCGCGGTGGGACGGCTGGTGCGGGACTTCCCCGGAATTCCCACCGTGGCGCTTCTCTCCCAGCACAACGCCGGCGCGACCGAGATGCTGCTCCGCCTGGGCGCCTCCGGCGTGCGACAGGTGGTGGACGTCACGGCCCCCGCGGGATGGTCCCGGCTCCGGCAGGTGGTCGGCCAGCCCGCCAGCCGCGCCGTGTCCCGGATCCAGGGCCCCATCCTCGAGGCCGTGGGCGAGGCGCCGCCCGACGCCCGGCTGTTCATCGAGGTGATGGTGCGCCTGGCGCCGGAAATCCCCACCGTGCGGAGGCTCGCCGACCGGGTCCACGTCCGGCCCAGCACGCTCATGTCGCGCTTCTCGCGCGCCGGACTGCCGAGCCCCAAGAACTATCTGGCGGCGGTGCGGCTGCTGCACGCCGCGCATCTCTTCGAGGCCGGCGGCCTCTCCGTGGCCGACGTGTCGTACCGGCTCGACTACTCCTCGCCGCAGAGCTTCGGGCGCCACGTGCGCACGATGCTTGGCATCACCTCCTCGGAGTTCCGCCAGCGCTTCCCCTTTCCGCTGGCGCTCGAGCGCTTCGTGGCCCTCATGGTCATGCCGTACCAGAAAATCTGGCGGGAGTTCCATCCTCTCGTGGCGGGCGGATGGGACACCGAGCGGTAGGAGCGGCGCCGCCGGCGCGGTCACTTGCTCCCCGCCACGTTGATCGTGCTTCCCCGTGCGACCGCCACCCCTCCCTCCACCGCCTGGATCGACACCGCCACGACGTAGCTCCCCGGCGAGAGCCCGGCCAGGCTCACCGTCCGCCGGAATGCCTGCGCGGCGCTGGTGGCGGTCTCGCGGAAGCCGATCGTCACCGCGTGGCGGTCCTCCGCCACGCCCGCGCGGCGGATCGTCACCTGCGTGCGGTATTCCGTCCCCGGTACGAGCCCGCTCACCTCGTAGTACACCGGCACCTCGCCGCCCACCGGATACAGGTTGAGCGGGTTGAGCGACACCGGCCCCGTCGGCGACTCCCAGCTCTCGCCCTGTCCCTCGCGCCCGAGCACGATGTCGCTCATCGAAAGCGAGTCCCCGGCGGGCGACGGCACCAGGAGGCCGTCGAGCTTCACCACCGTGCCGCGCTCGCCCGCCAGCTCGGGCGAGTACCCCGCCGCGCGGCTGCCGGCTGAGCCCGGCTGGTCCAGCACCACTCGCACGTTCTGCCGGCCCGGGCGTGCGGGCAGCTCGAGCTTGCCGCTCATGAACTCGCCGTCCCGGAGGGGACGCGGGCTCATGAAGCGCTGGATCGTGTCCTGGTCCACCCGCGCGCCGTGCATCATGCTCACGACATGCACGCGCAGGTCGTACGCCACCCGCGTGCTGGTCGAGTCGAGCGGCCTGGGAGCAAGGCGGTCGCCGCGGATGGCGAAGACGATCAGGATGCGGCCCCCCGGCCTGCCGGGGGCGGCGTGCACGGCGTAGATCTGGAGCACCGGCTGGAGTGGCTTCCGGTAGCGCACCAGGTATTCGTCCGTCGTGTGCGCGCGCTGCCACATCGCGTCCAGGTCATGCTTCTGGCTCAGCCGTCGCTCCACGCTCGGCGACCCGCAGTACGCCAGGTCCAGGTCGCACAGGTCGCCGAAGAGCTCGGCGTTTCTGGGCACGACCAGGAGGTAGAGGTTGCCGGACCCGCGGTAGTACGCCCAGTACCGCCCGAAGCGGTTGTCCGGCGGGCCGTAGCGGAGGTACACCGGCGCGCGGGGGTCGAACGCCACCGACACATCGGTCGGCCTGAGGTTCAGTATGCTGCCTTCACCGGTCGAGTCGCCGTAGAGCCTGTCCAGCACCCGCGTGGCCGTGTCAGGCACCCCGGATACTGCTTCACTGGTCAGGAATTCGCGCGACGGCGTGCCCGGCGGGTACCGCACGGGCACGATGAAATGCGCCGCCGCGTAGTCGTAGCGCCTGAAGTGCTCCGCGAGGCGGGCTCCTTCCGCGTGGCCGCTCTCGGCGTCCCGGCGCGCCCAGAACTGCTCGAGCGCGCTGTCCACCGCCGAGGAGCGAAGCGAGTCGAACGCCGCCAGCTCCTCGGGCGACGCGATCCACGCGATGTGCTCGCGATAGGCCGCGCGCCCGGCACGCGTGCGGCCCGCCCGCGCGCGTCCCAAGGCGTAGTACCGCTGGCCGGCCGCGCTATCGCCGGCGGCAAAGGCCTCCCGCGCGAGCCCCAGGTACCCAAGGGCCGAGTCGCCGCCGGCGGCGAGAAAGCGCTGGAGGAGCACCGGCGTCGAGTCGCGGCTACCGGTGTCCCGCTCGTAGTACGCGCGCGCGAGCAGCACCGCCGGGAGCTGGCCCGGAGGCGTCGAGGCGGTCAGGCGAAGCGCCTCACGTGCGGCCATGAGCGGGATGGGGACGCGATAGGTCTCCGCCACGGCGGCCGGCAGGGCGAGCGCCGCGTCGGCGTACGCCGGATCCAGCTCCAGCGCGCGGATGAACGCCGCCACCGCTCCCTGCACGAAGATGGTGCCGATCGGCTGCAGCGGCCCCGGCCGGGCGATCGCCCCTTTGCGCGTGAGCGCGAGACGGGTGAGGCCCAGCCCCTCCCACGCCATCGGCCAGTCGGGGCGCGACGTGGCAAAGCCGGAGAAGCACTCGAGCGCGCGCAGCAGATCGGGGGTCTTCCGCGTGAGCTCGCCGATCCGCTCGACGATGAATCCGTACGCGAGGTCGCGCGCAGTGGCCGGGGCCGCCGGCAGGAGTGTGCACGCCGGTCCGTGGGGGCGGTACTCTCGCGCGAGTCCGTCGAGGTCGTGCCGGTCGGTCGTGCGGGCGATACGCTCCACCAGCTGCCGCACTTGGGCGCGGCTGGCCGGGTCCTGCGCGGCCAGCCTCCCCGCGCTCCCGGCAAGCAACGCACCCATGAGGGCGGTGGTGGCGCGCCGGCTCATCCCGACGGCGTCACGAAGAAGAAGGCGAGCGCGAGCAGGCCGTACACCGTGAGCAGCAGCACTCCCTCGAACCAGGTCGTCTCGCCGTCCTGCGCCACGGTCCGCACCGCGACGGATGTCCCGGCGATCGCTACGAGCTCGAGCGGATTGCTGAAGACCAGGTTCATCGGGTGCCCGATGAGATAGGAGACGATCACCAGCACCGGTGCCGTGAGGAGCGCGACCTGGATGCTCGAGCCGACGGTGATGCTCATGACGAGCCCCATGCGGTTCTGCCGTGCGAAGTACACCCCCGCGAAATACTCGGCCGCGTTGCCGATGATGGCCAGAACCGTCACGCCGAGGAAGAACTCCGAGATGCCGAGCGAGCGGGCCGACACCTCGAGGGCGCCCGAGACCAGCTCCGACTCGAGCGCGACGAGCGCGGTGCCCACCACCAGCACGCCGAGCGACCGCCAGAGCGGCCAGGCGGTTCCGGCCTTCTCCGGCGGCTCGTCGTCGCCGAAGATGTCCCGATGGGTGACGAGGGTATATACGAGGTTTGCACCGTAGGCGCCGATCAGGAGGATCGAGACGCCGAGGCTCAGGTGCTCGTCGAGGGTGGAGGCGTGGGCCCGCGGGCTCACGTCGCGCACCGTGTAGTCGAAGATCGCGGGGATCAGGAGCGCGATGACCGACAGGATGAGCAGGCTCGAGAGAAGGCCCGACCGCTCGCGGGAGAATGTCTGCTTGTCGCGGCCCCAGCTACCCACGATCACCGCGAGGCCGAGGCCGAGGAGCCCGTTGCCGATGAAGGATCCGGTGATCTGCCCCTTCACCACCTCGGGCCGCCCCGCGCTCAGCACGAAGAGCGCGAGGATCAGCTCGGCCACATTGCCGAAGGTGACGTTGAGGAGCCCCCCGACCGCCGACCCGGCCACCCGCGCCACCTGCTCGGTGGCGCGGCGGATCCACTCGGCCAGCGGGATGATGGCGAGCGCCGCCGCCGCGAAGATCCAGAGCGGCGCGGCGTGCGTCGCATAGCGGAGGACGACCGAGAGCGGTACGAGGAGCAGGAGCCAGAGCATGCGGACCTCTCCGAGCCGTCAGAGCGCCGGCAGCACCTCGCCGCGGCATTCGCCGAATCCGATGCGCCGTGCGCCGGGCCGCTCGCACGCGCCGCGCATGATCACCTCGTCGCCGTCCTGCAGGAACTTCCGCGTCTCGCCGCCCGGCAGCTCGATCGGCTCGGCGCCCCGCCAGGTGAGCTCGAGCATCGAACCGCGGGAATCCTTCGTCTCGCCCGAGACGGTGCCGCTCGCGATGAGGTCGCCGGGCCGGAGGTTGCAGCCGTTGCTCGCGTGATGCGTCAGCATCTGTGCCAGCGTCCAGTACATCCCCGCGAAGGCGCCGCGGGTGAGGCGCACGGGGGGCTTGCCTCCCTCGCGCATCGCGCGCGTCCGGATCCACACCTCGAGCGTCAGATCGAACCCGCCGTGCTCGCGATCGCGGGCGCTCTCGAGATACGGCAGCGGCGCCGGATCGCCCGCCGGCCTGGCATACGCCGGCGAACGAAACGGCGCGAGCGCTTCCAGGGTGACCACCCACGGTGACACCGTCGTCGCGAAGCTCTTCGCCAGGAACGGGCCCAGCGGCTGGTACTCCCAGGTCTGGATGTCGCGGGCCGACCAGTCGTTCACCAGGCAGAGGCCGAAGATGTGATCCTCCGCCTCGCCGATCGGGATCGGCCGCCCCAGCGGGTTGCCGGGGCCCACGAAGGCGCCGACCTCGAGCTCATAATCGAGGAGACGGGCCGGCGCAAAGATCGGCGCGTCCGCCGCCGGGTCCTTGAGCTGGCCCCGCGGACGCCGCACCGGAGTTCCGCTCGGCACCACCGACGAAGCGCGCCCATGATAGCCGATCGGCACATGCTTGTAATTGGGCAGGAGCGGATTGTCCGGCCGGAACATGCCGCCGACGTTGGTCGCATGATGGACCGACGCGTAGAAATCGCTGTAATCACCGATGTCCGCCGGAACCAGGAGCTGCGCGGCCTCCATCGGAAGCAGGAGATCGTCCCGCTGCGGGCTGCCGCTTCGGAGCAGACGGCTCACCGCCGCCCGCAGCGCACGCCAGTGCTCGCGGCCCAGCGCCATGAGCGGGTTGAGGGATGGTGCCTCGCAGGCCTCCGCCGCCCGCGCGGCCGTGCCGCCCAGCAGCTCCGCCTGCCGCGCCGCCGTCACGTCGAGGATCCGGTCGCCGATCGCCACGCCCACTCGCGGCATCTCGTCGCGGTCGGGATGACGGAAGACCCCGAACGGCAGGTTCTGGATCGGAAAGTCCGCCTCCGGCCGCTCGGCCGATGCAACCCAGCTCGTGAGTGCGGGATCGTGCGTGTCGTTGGTCATCGCGTCGATTCGTGGCATCGTCAGAGGATGTGGAGGGCGCGAAGGTCGTCCACCGGCTCGCTGAACGAGCAGGAGCCGAACGCCGTCGCGCCACGGGCCCGAAGATGGCGCAGGTCGTCGAGGTCGAGCCGGCGGCCGCGCCACGACGCGCCCGCCTCGTCGAGGCGGAACGCGCCCGGCTCGCCCTCGGTGAGCACCGCCTCCAGCTCGGCGAGCGCGAGTCCCTGTGCCGCGAACCCCGCCGCGAGGAAGATGTTGAGGAACCCGTACATGGCTCCGATCGCGCTCCCGGACTCGTAGGTGAGGCGGTAATCGCCCCGGAGGGGATGATGCAGGCCGGCTGTGGCCTTGAACGGCACCGCCGCATCCACCGCGGCCCGGATGAACCGCGCCACGGGAGCGGGTGCTGGAAACGCCTCGGCCGTCACACCGCCGGTTCGGATCTTCGCCCGTGCTCCCGCTCCCCGGAGCACGCCGATCAGATCCGCCGGATCCTCCGCGATCGGAATCTCGACATACGCCGTCACCCCCGCGGGGGTCGCGCGCGCGGCGCGCTCCGCGGCGCCGGCGTCCGCCGCCTTGAGCTCCAGCGTGTCGATCACCGCGCGCCCCGCGGCCCCGCGTGCGTGCCGCTCGTTGAACGACCACACGAGCTCGGCGTCCTCAACCGCATCGCCGCCGCTCAGAAGGCTCAGCCTCCAGGGCGGCGCCGCGGCGTCCGTCGGGAGGAGCCCCGACGCGGCGCCTTCCATCTCCTGCAGCCGGGCCGCCGGTATGATGAACCGCCCCAGCATCCACGCGCTCTCCGTGCGAAGGTGCTCCGCGTACTGCGTCACCGCCGCGGGCATGGAGAGACCGGCCGGCGGAAAGAGGCCGGCGTAATCGATCAGTTCGGCCAGCAGGACGCGGGCGCTCGCGACGGGGTTGGTCATCGTGACTCCATCGCCCAATATATCCCGGCGCGTGCGCGTGCCCTGCTGAAACCACCCTGGCTCCGGCGCCGTACGGCGCGAGCGATGCACCCCTCCCTCCTCGCGTCCTCCTTCCGGGTGGGCGTCCAGAGTCTCCGGCTCAACCCGCTGCGGACGGTGCTCTCGACGCTCGGTGTCGTGATCGGCGTGGCCTCGCTCGTCGCCGTGCTCGCCGTGGGCGACGGGGCCGAGTCCTTCGCGCGCGAGCAGATCGCCACCACGACCGATCTCCAGACGCTCCTCGTCGTGCCCAATACCGGCCAGACGATCGACGGGATCCGCATTCCGCGTGCGACCTATCCCGTGTTCACGCTCGCCGATGTGGACTCACTCGCCCGCGCGCTCGGACCGCGTGCGACGGTGAGCGCGACCGTGACCGGCGGGGCGCGGGTGACGCTTCCCGGGCGCGCGCGGGCCGCGGCGGTGATGGCCGTGACATCGGGGGCGGAGGAGCGCCTCCGCCCGCGCTTCGCCGCCGGTCGCTTCTTTACCGCCGCCGAGGTCCGGAGCGCCGAGCGGGTGGCTGTGGCATCCCCGGCCCTCGCCACCGCGGCGCACCTCTCCGTCGGCGACACGCTCCGGCTCGAGGGTCACGCCTTCCGCGTCGTCGGCATCCTCGCACCGGCCGCTCGGCGCGTGGCCCCGCTCGGCATGGCCGCGCTCGTGCCTTTCACGGTCGCCGACTCCGCGATGGCGCCGCCCGCGTCGCCGCGCGCGCCGCAGATCATGGTGCGGGCGGCGCGGGTGGAGACGGTGGATACGCTCCGACGCCTGGCCGAGCGCTGGGCAGCCACACGGCTCGGCCCCGGCTGGAAGGACGAGGCATCGATCGAGACCAGTTCACCGGCGCGGCTGGTTCAGGCGCGCCAGGGAATCCGCGTCTTCAAGATGGTGATGGGGGCCTTTGCGGGGATCTCACTCGTGGTGGGCGGGCTCGGCATCATGAACGTGCTGCTCGCGGCGGTGACGGAACGCACCCGCGAGATCGGGATCCGGAAGGCGGCGGGCGCGCGCCAGCGCGATATCATGATCCAGTTTCTCGCCGAGTCGGTCGCGATCACGGGCGCCGGCAGCGTGCTCGGCGTGGTGCTCGGCCTGGGGGGCGCCTTCGCGATCACCGCCGTGATCCGTTCGGCGTCGGAGGCGCCGATCTACGCCGCGGCCACGTGGCAGACGGTTGCCGTCGCCGCGGTGGTGTCGATCGTGGTCGGCCTCGCCTTCGGCACCTTCCCCGCGCTGCGCGCCGCGCGCCTCTCCCCCATCGACGCGATCCGGCACGAGTAGGCCGGTCAGCCCACCACCGGCTCGACCACCACGATGTAGTCCTGCGCCGTGGCGATGTCGGCGATCCGCGCCCTGAGATGCAGCGTCGCCGGGGTGCCGTCCGCGCGGCGGAGCCTCACGTGCTCGACGCCGGTGGCCGCGGCGCTCCCGAGCAGGGCCATGACGCGCGCCCGCTCGTCCTCGTCGGCAAAGAGTCCGCTGAGCTTCGCGATCTCCAGCGCCTCGGAGCGCGAGGCGTAGCCCAGCATCGCCGCGAATGCGCTGTTCACCGCCACGAATTCCCCGCTGCGTCCCACCCGGCAGATCCCCGCCGGTGCCTGCTCCACCAGCGCCCGGTAATGCTCCTCCGATGCCCGGAGTGCTTCCTCCACCCGCCGCCGGGCCACGGCGGCTTCCTTCAGGTCGGCGACCTGCTTGCGGAGACCGACGACCTCGTTGATCAGCTCCTGCTTGGGTCGGTGCTCGTCACGCATTGGGCCCTCTTCACTGGACGTTGCCCTCAGGAACACGAAGTCAGGTGCGCGTGCCGCCTCCGCGGTTATGTGTATCTGATTTCGACGTCCGGCCCGGCGCCGGGCGCACAGCGAGTCCGGCACGGTTTCGAAATGAAAAGGGCGGCGCAGATGCGCCGCCCTCCGAATCTCGTACCGCCGTGCTTCAGAGATCGATGTCGCTGAGCAGCAGGTCGTGCGGCCACTGGTCGCCCATGCCGTGCTGCCGCAGCACGGTGGCGATCTGCGCCCAGTGGCGGACGCCGTGATTCACGAGGTTGGCCGTGATCCGGTATCTGGATGCGCGCACCGTGCCGGCGGTGAGCGTCCGGAACTCGAGCACCTCTCGCATCTCCGCCTCGTCGGCCTGACCGAGGAAGCGGTCGATCAGGCCGCGGGCGCGGTGGCCGATCGCAAAGACGTCGTCGAGCGTGGCCGGCTCGAGCTCCTCGTATTCCGTCACGCGAAGGCCGAGGAGCCGCTCGGCGTAGCGGAGCTCCACGGCAAAGATATGGACGACGAGACCCTGCACGGTCGCGGTGCGCCCGGTGCCGATCGGGATGTCGAGCGCCGCCGGATGCGCGTCGAACCAGGCGCGCCAGCGCTCGGTCTCCGAGTCGCGGTAGGCGAGCAGGGTGCTGAAACTGACACCGTCGAACGCCGCCGACCGTTTCGTCACGGCACCAGCTCCGCGGGAAGCCCGGCCCGCCGCCGGGCCAGCTCACGCTCGACTCTTGCCTGCACCATCTCGATGCCGATCCGGTTGAAGCCTCCCTCGGGCAGTATCACGTCGGCGTGCCGCTTGGACGGCTCGACGAACTCGAGATGCATCGGCCGGACGGTGGAGAGATACTGCTGGATGACGTTCTCGACCGTGCGGCCACGCTCGCGCGTGTCACGGAGCAGGCGGCGGATGAAGCGGACGTCGTCGCCCACGTCGACGAAGATGCGAATGTCGAAGAGCTCGCGGAGGCGGGGATCGGTGAGCAGGAGGATGCCCTCGACGATGATGACCTCGCTCGGCTCGACCCGGATGCGCTGGGCGGCGCGGGTATGCGCGGCGAAATCGTAGGTCGGCTTCTCGATGGCCTCGCCGGCTGCGAGGGTCTCGAGGTGGCGGATCAGGAGCTCGGTGTCGATGGAATCGGGATGATCGAAGTTGACCTGCCGCCGCTCCTCGAGCGTGAGATCGGCGAGATCGCGGTAGTACGCGTCCTGGTCCAGCAGCACCGCGCCGCCGCCGAGGGACTCATGGATCGCCCGGGCGACGGTGGTCTTGCCCGAGCCGGTTCCCCCGACGACGGCGATGATGAGCGGTCGATGCGGCCGCATCAGGACCTAGCGATCGCCTTCGTCGCCATGCCCCGGCTTCGACCGGGTCGGTGAATGCTGTCTGACGTCCTGGCCGAGCGAGCGGCCGGTGTCCTCCTGCTCGGTAAACTCGCCCTGAGCGTCGCGGCGGGTGTACCGCTTGTCGCCATTGGGCTCGATGAGCTCGCGCTTGTTGTCGCGCTTCCTGCCAGCCATGTGATCCTCCAGGCCTGAAGAACGCAATGTCGCGGGGCACCCTGCCCCGCCCTCGGAGTATAGGCGGAGGGCCCGGCTCCGGGAGTGCGTCCGGTCACAGTCCCCAGCCCTCGCGATCGCGGAGACTGGTGATGTGTGCCGCGTGGTGCTGCCCGTGCCATGCGTAGAGCGCAAGCAGCTCGTCCAGCGTCATCGTCGCGTTCCGCTCCGGGTGGAACAGCGTCCGCTCGAACTGCGCGGGCTCGAGGGAGCGGAGCAGGATGACCAGCCGCTCGTGCAGCGCCTCGAGCAGCCGGAGCGACGTGTCGATCGGCGTGCCGCGCACATCGCCGAGCTCCGCCCAGCGCGCCTCGTCATAGGGCCTGATCGTCGGCGTGTCCTCGGTAAGCGCGAGCTTGAATCGCGTCAGCGCGTTCAGGTGGCTGTCGGGGACGTGGTGGAGCACCTGCCGCACGGTCCAGCCGCCTGGCCGGTAGCGGGTGTCGAGCTGGGTCTCCGACAGGCCCCGCACCGCCGCGCGCAGCTCGGCGGGGGCCCGCTCGATCCGGCTGATGCGATCCCGGCGGTCGGCGGGCGTCGCCGGCCCCGGATAGCTGAAGTTGCCGATGGGGTAGCGGAGATCGTCGGTCATGGCAGGCCCTGGCCCGGATGCGCGCGAAAGATGAAGTACACCGCCCCCACGATGCAGAGTCCCGCCCACAGAAAATCCAGCCTGAGCGGCTGGCGCATGTAGAGGATCGCGAAGGGTACGAACACCGTGAGGGTGATCGCCTCCTGGAGGATCTTGAGCTGGCCCAGGCTGTACGCCGTGTACCCGATCCGGTTCGCCGGCACCTGCAGCAGATACTCGAAGAGCGCGATGCCCCAGCTCGCGAGCGCCGCGACGTACCATTTGCGGTCGCCCAGATTCTTCAGATGGGCGTACCAGGCGAACGTCATGAAGATGTTCGAGAGCACGAGCAGCCCCGCCGTCCGAAGCAGCACCGGCATCGCCGCCTACCTCGCCGGCCGGAAGAGGAGGTCCTGATAGTCGAAGCTGAAATCGGCTGCCGGGCTCACCGCCGCCATCCGGAAGGCGTCCACCGACCCGTCGGCCCGGAGCGCAAAGGTGACATAGGCATCCGCCAGGTTCGGCACGCGCCAGCGCGCCACGAAGGTGTCGTACTGCCAGTGCTCGAGGTCGCCCACGAAGGCGGGCGAGTGGGACAGGCGGAGCACGAGGTGGCCGCCCTCCTCCACGATCGTCGCGTCGCCGTAGAGCCGGTCGGTGTAGCGCCCGGCATAGCGCGCCAGCGCCAGTGACGGCTTCGACGTCCGATCCCGCGCGGCCTCGGCCGCCCGCACGACGGAGTCGGCCTCGGCGTCGCCGGCGGCGCTCGTCGCCTTGAACCCCGCGATGAGATCGGGCTGTGGCCCGCCCAGATATTCGTCGAGCACGTGGAAGGCGATCGCGTCCATCGCCGGCGCCTCGGCGTTCGTGAGCACCACGATGCCGAGCCGTTCCTCCGGCACCAGCATCGTGCGCGATACCATGCCCGCGAGCCCGCCGCTGTGGAGGGCCAGCTTCCGTCCGCGGTAGTCCCGCACGCCCCAGCCGAGGGCGTACTCCGCGAAGTTGGCGCGAAGGGAGGCCAGCGGCGCGGCCGGCACGCCGACCGGCTGCACGGTCACGCCGCTCCACATCTCGCGGGCGCGCCGCGCGCTCCAGAGGCGCTTCCCGTCCGGCGCACGCCCCGAGTCGAGCTGGGTCTCGAGCCAGTGGGAGAGGTCGGCTACGCTCGCGTTGATCGTCCCCGCCCCGCCGATGTTGTCCACCGTGTCGCGCGGGACCACCACCATGCGTCCCTTCACCAGCCCGTGCGGCGTGGCCACGTTGGCGCCGGTGGCGAAGCTGGTGACGGTGGTATTGGCGTCGGTCATGCCGAGGGGAATGAAGATGCGCTCCCGGAGAACGTCATCCCATTTCTTCCCGGTGGCCGCCTCCACGACGAGTCCGGCCGCGATGTAGAGGACGTTGTCGTACGCGTAGGCGGTCCGGAAGCTGGTGACGGGCGGGACCGACCGGAGCCGGCGCACGATCTCCTCGCGGCCGTAATCGGAGTGCCACCAGGTCAGATCCCCCGCGCCGAGCCCGAGCCCGCTGCGGTGCGTGAGCAGATCCCGGACCGTGAATTCGCGCGTCACCCACGGGTCGTACAGCTCGAACCACGGCAGGTACTTCTGGACCCGGTCGTCCCAGCGAAGCTTGCCCTCGTCCACGAGCATGGCGAGGAGGGCCGCCGTGAACGCTTTGGTGTTCGACGCGATCTGGAAGACGGTGTGCTCGTTCACCGGCTCCCGTGCGCCCGCCGTGCGCGTGCCGTAGCCGCGGAGCGCCACCACCTGGCCGTCCTTCACGATCACGAGCGCGAGTCCCGGCACGTCGAACTCGCGCATCGCCCGGCTGACCCAGGCATCGAGGTCGGCCGGTGGCCTGCCCGCCTTTGCCTGGGCCGCGAGGGAGGCCGTCGCGGCGGCCAGGCCCAGCAGGACCGCCGCCGCAGGCAGGCGGCGGGATCTCATGCCGGACTCCCCGCGAGATAGCGTGCCCGCATCACATCGGCGTGATGCCGCTCGTGTCCCGGGATGATCCACGCCAGCGCCCGAGCGCTCATCGGACCGTCGCTCGCGATGCCGGTGAGCGGCAAGGTCTCCTCGGCGAGCCCTTCGAAGAGGGCGATGGTTGCCCGCCGCGCGTAG
>JAICUF010000140.1 GCA_025935995.1 Gemmatimonadales bacterium | reverse complement strand
GGCCGGGTGAGGACGAAGTTGTGGTCGTACCCGCCGCCGAAGCGCAGCTGCTCGTTCTCGGCGCCGATGCGCTCGCCGATTGCGTGGGGCGTCCGGAAGTCGAACGGTGTGCCGGCCACCGGCGCGATCGCCCCCGTCGGAATCAGGGTCGAATCCACCGGCGTGAACGAATCCGCGGCGATCATGAGCTGATGGCCCAGGATGTCGCCCGAGCCGGCCAGGTTGAAGTACGAGTGCTGCGTCAGGTTGACCGGCGTCGCGCGATCGGAGGTCGCCTCGTAGTCGATGCGAAGCTCGTTCCGGTCGGTGAGGGTGTAGGTCACCTTCGCGGCGAGCGTGCCGGGATAGCCTTCGTCCCCGTCGGGGCTCGTGTGCGTGAGCACCACGCCGGACCCCCGCGCGTCGTCGAACGGCTCGGCCCGCCACACCACCTTGTCGAATCCGCGGATGCCGCCGTGCAGGTGGTTCGGCCCGTTGTTCACGGCGAGCCGGTACTCCTTCCCGTCCAGCGTGAAGCGGCCCTTCGCGATCCGGTTGCCGTAGCGGCCCACGATCGCGCCGAAATAGGGCGAGTCCCTGAGATATCCCGCGAGGCTGTCGTAGCCCAGGACGACGTCGCCGGCAGTGCCGCGGCGATCGGGCACCTCGAGGGAGACGATGATCCCGCCGTACGTCATCGCCCGGACCTTCATGCCGTGCGCGTTGGTGAGCGTGAACAGCTCGACCGCCTCGCCGGACGGGGTGGCGCCGAAGGGCTGGCGGGTCACGTGACTCTCCATGACGGGGGACTTGCCGGCGGCGGGCGACTGCCCGGCGCGCCGGCCCGGGCAGGCGGCGACGCCGAGCAGCAGGGTGACGTGCAGCATGCGAAGGGCAGGGCTCACGATTCGTCTCCGCGGATCTCGAGTTCGGTGACTGCGGTGGCGGCGGGTCGCGCGTGCTCCACCACGATGCGGACTCTCGGTGTCTCGACCGGCGCGAACCAGACGGTGTTGACCGCGGATCCCTGCGGGAGCGCGGGCAGGCGACGACGGATCCGTGCGGGAATCCATGCGCTGCCGCTCCAGTACTCGACCGCGAAGCCGCGCGGCGCGGCGAGCGCATGCCCGTCGACCGCGAAGTGCACGTCGACCCGCGCGACCCGCTTCGGCGCGCCGAAATCCACCGCGAGCCAGTCGGTCGCATGGGGCGTTCCGCGCGCCGACCACCGGTTGCTCGAGTAGAGCGTGTACGCCACGCGCCCGTCGATCGCCCGCGCGGGGTCGCTTCCCTCGGCGGTGAACGAGGCGCTCGCCCGCGGGAATCCGGGCGGTGCCGTCACCGGCTCGGCGAAGGGCGGCTCCGCATGCGCCCAGGCCTCGAGCTCGGTCATGCCGCTCGAGGCACCCGGCCGATGCTGCAGCACGACGCGGAGCCTGGCCGTCTCGATCCGCGGGAAGCTCACGGTGTTGGCGCGGCGGCCCTCGGGCAGGGCGGGAGCGCGCTCCGCCGACGTGATCTCGTCCCACCGGCCGCCGGCCCAGCGCTCCACGGTGTAGCGCGCCGGCGGGCGGATGTCGTCGCCGTCGTCGAGGAAGTAGAGCGACACGCGCTCCACCGGCCGCGTCATGCCGAAGTCGAGCTGCACCGTGTCGGCCGAACGGCCCGAGCCCCGCGCGGTCCAGCGGTTGGGCGGTGATCGATCATACCAGATGTTCCCGTCGATCAGGTACTCGGGCGGAGTGGAGGGATCGCTGTACGAGGCGGTGACGGCGGGAAAGGCGCCGCGGCCGTTGTTCACCGCGAAGTTGACCGGCCGGTCCAGCGGCGCGAGCGACGGCGCCGGACCCATGGCGGCGACGAGTCGTCCGATGTCGTCGCGGTGCCCCATCCGCCGCCCGTCCACGTACACGCCGAGTCCGGCGCCCCGCCCGTAGTGCCGCCCGCTCCGGTCCCACAGGATCGCGACGTTCCGGCCCCGATAGGCCACGTCGTCCAGCGCGAACCAGTCCCACGCCGCAGGGATGAGCGGGTTCACCTCGAGCGAATCGTCCGCGCGCGGGCGCAGGCCGGCGAGCCCCGTGATGATCTGGTCCACGTAACCCGAATGGAAGTAGTGCTCGCTGTGGTAGTACGTGTCGTGGCCCGCCCACGAGCCGGTCATCGGATCCGCCGCCTCCGCGATGTAGGGCCGGCCGTTCTTCCGCTGGTCGAGGGTGTAGGTCTCGAGCAGACGGAAGTAGTCGGCGCGGGTGACGACGGTCTGCCGATAGTCGTTGAGGAGGTTGGCCATCGCGGTGAGGGTCTGGCCCGTGGCGTAGGGCCACGCGTTGCCGCTCCAGACGCAGCACTCCTTCGACACGAAGAAGAGCGGATCGTCCCGCTCCACCGTCGTGGGCCCGAAGGGTGCCATGAAGTAGGTCGTGTCCATCAGGAAGCGCCACGCCGCCTCGTAGCCCGCATCGGGGAGCTCGAACTGCCACGGCACGTAGCCGATCAGCTCGCGCCCGTGCGCGTTTCCCGCGAACGGTCCCGTCTCGTAGGTCCTGCTTCCCGCCCGGATGCCGCCGGCCTCGTCGTGCGCGAACCGATGCAGGAAGAACTGGCGCTTCGGGTCCCACAGCTCCTGCTGCACCCGGGCCTTGAGGCCCGCGGCTCGCGCGGCGAAGTCGCGTGCGAGCGACGCATCGCCGAAGAGGGCGGCAGTGCGGGAGATGGCCCGCGCGTCGGCGAAGAGGTAGCTGTTGAGCGTGGGCCGGTAGCCTTCGGCGCCCGCGAACGAATCGGCGGTCTGGCGGCTGTTGATGTTCGTCTCCATCCCGTCGTGCATCCCGTCCCAGCGGAACATCCGATGCGTCGCGTCCCAGCGCTCCCTGGTCCAGCCCTCATACTGCGCCACCATGTGCGGCAGCATCTGCCGGAGAAAGGCGGAGTCGCCGGTGACGAGATAGCCGGCCCACACCGCGTCGCCGTACCAGTTGCTGTAGCTCCGGGGCTCGGCGCCGGGGGTCTCGAACCAGTAGCGGGCGAAGTCCTCGACGGCGCGCCGGTCGCGGAGCCAGCGCGCCTCGTACATCTGGTGGCCGAGCGGGCAGCTGATCGATCCGTACGTTCCCGACCAGAACGGGCGGTCGATGAATTCGGTGAAGGTGTAGCCGGTCGCGGGGCTGCCGTAGGTGAGGTGCCGGGTCAGGAGCTCCCAGCGGTAGTAGTAGGTCGCGTCGATCGCGGAATCGGGCGAGTCGAGGAACGGAATCTCGCGAAGGTACCAGTCCCAGTCGCGATTCTCCCACCAGGTCTGGCGCGCGAGGAGCGCACGATGATCCAGTATGGAATCGGCGGGGTGAGCGGGAGGGACGGCGCGGCAGCCCGCGAGCAGGCCGGCGGCCGCAAGGAGCGCCGCGTCGAGGTGCCGCCTGATCCGGGTCGAGGGCATCCCGAAGAGTGCGCCGGACGAGGACGGCAGGCAATCCGGACGCGTGTGCGCGACCCGCGGGCCGAGCGTCATATGGACAGAGTCGCACGGCAGCCCCGACCGGCGAGCCCCATGTGCTGAGCCTCCACCGTCCGCCCGACCCCGCGAGGGCGATCATGACCGACGTCCCGGCGCGCCGGCCCCTCGCGCCCCACCGGGTACTGATCGTGGACAACGATGCGGCGCTCGCCCTCGCGCTCCGCTACACGCTCGAGCTGGACGGGCATCAGGTCGAGATCGCGCGCGACGGCGCGCGCGGCGTGCTGCAGGCCCGGGGCGCACGGCTCGACGCCGTCGTGATCGGGCAGGCGCTCCTCGAGACGGAGGGTGCGGAAGTCTTCCAGGGCCTCCGGCTCGAGCAGCCCGCGATCCCCTTCGTGATCGTCGGCACCCGTCCGCTTCCCGCGAGTCGTCTCCCCGGCTTCCGGCTCGGCGTGGACGAATTCATCCTCCGACCCGTCTCGGTCTTCGAGATGCACGCGCGCATCGAGCTCGTCCTCGGCCGGCTCGCCGGGTCGGCGTCCGCGCTCCCGCCGCCGCCGCCCGAGGCGACTTTCGCCTTCGGCGACATCGAGATCGACACCGCGAGGCAGGTGGTGCGGAAGGGAGGGCGCGAGGTGGAGCTCCGTCCCCGCGAGTTCGACCTGCTCATCGCGCTCGTCCGGCGGAACGGACGCGTCACCTCGCGCATGGAGCTGCTGCAGGATGTCTGGGGATACACCGACAGCGTCGTCTCGCGTACGGTCGATTCGCACGTGGCCGAGCTCAGGCGGAAACTGGAGGACGACGCGCGGAATCCGCGGCACATCTTCACCCTCCGGAAACGAGGGTACCGGCTGCAGCGCTGAGCGATCACCACCGCGTTTCAGCCCGTGAAACGGGACCCGCCCGAACCCTGACACACCCCCGACACCCGTTCCACCAGAGGTCCTCCTCCGCGCCGTACCTTGGCGTCACCGCCGGTTTTCCGTTCCGCTGCCGGCGGGCTCAACGCCTCTGGAGGATGTGCCCATGAAGCAAAGCCTCGTTCGGATGTTCGCGAGTCTGTCGGTCGCGCTGTGCCTCGGAGCCGGGATGCTCCAGGCCCAGGGGTCGACCGGCAAGATCGAGGGCAGGGTGCGGGATCAGGACGGCGCGCCGGTCGCCAACGCGCAGATCAGCCTCGTCGGCATGGCGTTCAGCGCGCTGTCGGACGCCAGGGGGTACTGGTTCATGAACAACGTGCCGGCCGGCACGGTGACGGTCCACGCCGCCTTCATCGGGTACCGCGCGGTGAACGTGAGCGGCGTGAAGGTGCTCGCCGGGCAGACGCTGACGCAGGACGTGACGCTCGAGCGCACCGCCGTGATACTCGAGGTGCTCAACATCACGTCGACGTCCCCCCTGGTCCCGCGCGACGCGGTGACGACGAAGCAGCGGATCGACGGCGACATGACCGACGCCCTTCCGGTGGACCGCGTCGAGAACGCCCTCTCCTTCCAGCCCGGCGTGACGGCCGACGCGACGGGACGAGTGCTGTCGATCCGCGGCGGCCGGCCGGACGAGAACGTCACCTACATCGACGGCGTGCCGGTGCAGCCGGGCAACCGCGGCTCCGCCACGGGGATTCTCCTCTCCATCGGCGGGAACGAGGTGACCGTGGCCACGAACTCGCTGCAGGAGGCCGACGTCACCACCGGCGCCAGCTCGGCCGAGTTCGCCGGCGGGCAGGCCGGCGTCATCTCGATCGCGACGAGGGCCGGCAGCACCCAGCGGTTCACCGGCAACCTGGGCTACGAGTCGGACGGCATGTTCGGCGCGTCGAGCACCGGCTTCACCCGGCTGCAGGCCGCGCTGGGCGGGCCGCTCATGCGGGGGCTCACCTTCTACGTCTCCGGCGCGCTCGAGGGGCAGAAATCGCCCCCGTTCGGGATCGGTGCCGCGAACTTCCCCAACTTCGCGCCGGCCGGGATCGACACCGTCGTCGCGGTTCCGTCGGCCGTGGGAAGCCCGACCTCCGATACGACGTTCGTTCCGGTCCGGCAGTATGCGCAGGTGCGGGGCAGCTGCGACGAGTTCGCCAACAGCGTGAACCCGGGGATCGCGAGCAACTACGGGGTCGCGTGCCAGGGCGTGCGGAGCATCTGGCAGCCCAACTC
>JAICUF010000182.1 GCA_025935995.1 Gemmatimonadales bacterium | reverse complement strand
TAGACATGGGCCAGCATCGTGGCCTCCTCCCCGTCCGGCGCCACGTCGACGACGTAGCCCTCTTCCTTGAGCCCCTGCTCGATGAACCCGGCGACCTTCCGGTCGTCTTCCACGACGAGAATCTTCATGGGCGGCAATCTGCTCCGGGCAGTCTGAAGCCGCTCCGAAGCCTTCGTGAAGGGTTCTTCATGATTCGGGCGTGGCCGGCAGCTGGAGCACGAACTTGCCGCCCCCGCCTCTCTGCGGCACGGCCCGAAGCTCACCCCCGAACACCCGGGCCAGCCGCCGCGACAGCGGAAGTCCCAGCCCGGCGCCGCGATTCTCGCCGGAGGCCTTGGTCACGTAGATGTCGAAGATCTTCTCGACCTCGCTTTCGGGGATGCCCGGACCGTCGTCCTCGACCACGTACTCGATCATGCCTCCGTTCGCGGCGATGCCGAGCCGGACGGCACTGCCTTCCGGTGCGTGGTGGATGGCGTTGCCGAGCAGGTTGACCAGAATCTGCTCCAGCCGGCTCGCGTCGGTCTGGCAGGTCGGGAGCGCCGGGGCTTCGCGCAGCTCCAGCCGGATCCGGCGGCCCTCCGCCGCCGGCGTCACGCGTCCGATGGCCCGCTTGCCGACGGCCGCCGCCTCGACCGAGCGGATGACCGGCTTGAGCCGGTCCTCGTCGAGGCGGCTCAGATCGAGCAGGTCGTTGATCAGGCCGATCGCCTGCTGGGCCGAGTCGAGCACCTCGAACGCGGCCCGCGGCACGGTCGCGGGATCCTTCTTTCGCACCAGCATCTCCGCCCAGCCGTAGACGGCCGCGAGCGCGTTCCTGAGCTCGTGGTTCACCATCGCGAAGAACCGCTCGCGGGTGCGGTGGAGTCCCTGGACCTCCTCCAGCAGGCGGGCGCTCTCCTCGTGCAGCCGCGCGTTCTGCACCGCGGCGGCCGTGATCGCCGCGAGGATCACCGCCATGTGCTCGTCCTCGTCGGTGAAGCCGCCGCCGCCGATCTTCTCGGTGAGGTAGAGGTTGCCGAACACCCCGTGCCGGCTGACGATCGGGACGCCGAGGAACGAGTGCATCGGCGGATGGTGCGGCGGAAAGCCGTACGAGTCGGGGTGCTTCGTGAGATCGGGGAGCCGGAGAGGCTGGGGGTTCCGGATGACCAACCCCAGGATGCCGTGCCCCCGGGGTGGCGGGCCTATCTGGGCGCGGAGCTCGTCGCTCACGCCGTATGTGGTGAAGCTCTCGAGCACACGGCCGTCCGGCGCCAGCACGCCGATCGCCGCGTAGTGCGCGCCGATGACCTCGGCCGCGACCGCCACGACGCGCTCGAGCACACCCTCGAGTGAGAGCTCCGTGATGAGCGCCGAGGTGGCGACGATCAGCCGCTCGAGCCGAGGCACGCCGGCCTCGGGGCGGGCTCGTGTATCGGTCATGGCGGAGAAAATAAGCTTCGGGGGCGCTTCATGCTTTCTTCACGGCACCGGCGTTAGCATCCGCTTCACGTATGGAAACCAACGTGCATCTCCGGCATGTCGTGGCGGCGACGGACGAGTCCGAGGCCGGCCGCCAGGCCGTGCGGTCCGCCCGCACGCTGGCGGCCCGCGCCGGTGGCCGCGTGACGGTCCTCCGGGTTCTCCCCCTCGATGACCGCGAGGACCCGCTGGCGGTCGAGCACCTCCGGCGCTGGGTCGAATCCGACCTGCCGCCGCTCGACTCGAGCCCGCCGATGGCCTATGCGGTCGCCTACGGACTGCCCGGCATCGAGATCCCCCGCTTCGCCGAGCAGGTGCACGCGGATCTCCTCGTGCTCGGACGCCCTCCGCGCACCCGCGCGGCGCGCCTGCTGCTCGGCGACACCGCCGATGCCGTGGCGCGGAGGAGCCGGGTGCCCTGCCTGTTCATCTGCCCCCGGGGCTCGGCGATCCGCGATTTCCTCGTGGCCGTCGAGGGGTCCGAGCGCGGGATGGTGGTCCTCCGGGTGGCGCGCGCGCTCGCTCGCGAGGCCCACGCCGAGCTCCGCCTGATCACCGTCGATCCGCCGTATGACGGCGAGCCGGAGCATCTGGCCGTGGCCACTCCCTCCGCTCGCAGCGAGCGGCTCGGTTCCCATGTTCGCGAGACGCTCGGCCAGGAGCTCGAAGTCCGCCGAGGCGAAGCGGCCCAGGAGATTCTCGGCGCGATGAGCGAGCACCTGCCCGACGTGCTCGTGCTCGGCTGTCACCGGGGCGGGCCCGCCGGCGTGATCGAAGCGGGAAGCGTCGCGCGGCGCCTGATCCATGCCGCGCCGTGCGCGGTCCTCACCGTCCCTCTCTGAGGAGGACTCAATGCTCAAGAATCTGGGCCCGATCCATCGGATCGCGGCAATAGTGCTCGGCCTCGGCGTGCTCGGGTTGTTTGGGGCGGTGCCGGCGCCCTGGAGGTACTTCACGCTGATCGGGCTCGTGCCTCTTGGGGCCGGGCTGCTGGGAAGGTGTCCGGTGTATCGCGCGCTTGGGTTCGGTCGGACCAGGGGCTGATGCTGGAGTGGACCCGTGACTCCCGCTTGCCCTACCGCTCCGCCACCCCGGCGCATAGCGATGCGATCTCCTCCCGTGCCCGCGCCGACAGATCGTCCCATTCAAACGGTCGCACCGCATCCTCGACCGCCGCGAACCAGTACTCCACCGCCCTCAACAGCTTACCGGTGATCGTCGAGAACTCGTCGGCTCGGTGGCAGAGCGCTGGCGCGTGCCGCAGCTGCCAGCGCAAGGCCGCGACCAGCTCGCCGGCCGCCCAGCGCTGGTTCACGCCATCGCTGCCGATGCTCGGGCCCAGCCCGTCCATCACCTTCCGCTCCCGGTCGAACTGATCCCGGAAGAACGTGTCGAGATCGCGAATGGCATTCCAGCGGGGCCAGACGCCGGAGTCCCTGGCTTCGGCACGCGCCACGGCCGTGCGCAACCCCTCGAGCCATGCGCGGTGCGTTCGCTCCAGCCGATCCATCGGCCGCCCATGCAGACGCGATGGACTCGTGGCAACGGAGAAAGCGGCGGTCATGCGGGCCTCCTTACGGGTCGTCTGCGTCGGTGCAGCCTC
>JAICUF010000104.1 GCA_025935995.1 Gemmatimonadales bacterium | reverse complement strand
TACGACGTCTCGCTCGACGGCACGCGCTTCCTGATGGTGAAGAACACCGCCCGCCCGCAGCTGGTCGTGGCGTACGGGTGGCTGAGCGAGCTCCGCGCCCGGGTCCGGGCGGCCCATGCCCGCTGACCTGGCCCGATTCGCGGCGGCGCTCGCCGACCGCTACCGCATCGAGCGCGAGCTGGGCCGGGGCGGGATGGCGACCGTCTATCTCGCCGAGGACCTCAAGCACCATCGCAACGTCGCCATCAAGGTGCTCCACCCGGACATCTCCGCCGTGCTCGGCGGCGATCGCTTCCTCCGCGAAATCGAAACGACCGCCAGCCTGCGGCATCCGCATATCCTGCCGTTGTTTGACAGCGGGGAGGCCGGGGAGCGGGGAAGCGAGGAAGGCTCGCTCCTTTTCTATGTCATGCCGCTGGTCGAAGGGGCCTCGCTGCGGGATCGGCTGGATCGGGAGAAGCAGCTTCCGGTTGACGAGGCGCTGAAGATCGCTCGCGAGGTTGCCGATGCGTTGAGCTATGCGCACAGCCGGGGCATCATCCATCGCGACATCAAGCCTGGCAACATCCTGCTCGAAAGCGGTCACGCGGTGGTCGCCGACTTCGGCATCGCCAAGGCGGTGCGCGCCGCCGGGGGCGAAGCGCTCACCCAGACGGGGATGTCGCTCGGGACTCCCACGTACATGAGCCCGGAGCAGGCCGCCGGCGAGCAGGACCTGGACGGACGGAGCGACCTCTACGCACTGGCCTGCGTCCTCTACGAGATGCTGGCGGGGCAGCCGCCGTTCACCGGGGTGAGCGCCGAGGCCCTGGTGCGGCAGCACATGGTCGTGGACGCTCCACCGGTAACCAACTACCGGCCGGCCGTGCCCGCCTCGGTGGCAGCGGCACTTCACCGCGCGCTGGCGAAGTCTCCCGCGGACCGATTCAACCCCGTCGCGCAGTTTGCGGAAGCGCTGCATGGAGCGCCGACCACATCGGTTTCCACTCGGCCGGCGGCCAGCGCACGGCGAGCGGTCGGCATGCTGGCCGGGCTGCTGCTGGTCGCCGCGATGGTGGGGGTCGTTCTCTGGCGCCGCGCTGCGTCGACCGCGCTGCCGGGAACCGCATCGGTGGCCGTCCTTCCGTTCGTCGACCTGAGCCCGGAGCATACCGGCGCCTATCTGGGTGACGGAATCTCGGAGACGCTCATCAACGCCCTCGCCAATGTCCCCGGCCTGAGCGTCGCGGCCCGCACCTCGGCGTTTGCGTTCCGGGACAAGCGGGAGGACGTCCGCGAAATCGGCCGCGAGCTCGGGGTGGCCGCCGTGCTCGAAGGCAGCGTCCAGCGCGCGGGTGATCGCCTGCGGGTGACGGCCCAGCTCATCAAGACGGCCGACGGATTGCACCTCTGGTCCCAGAGCTTCGATCGCGAGGCAGGCGACATCTTCGCGGTTCAGGACGAGGTCGCCCGGGCCGTCGCGAATGCGCTTCAGCTCCGGCTGGTGACCGGATCCGATTCCGGCGGTACCCCGGGCGGGACGCGCAACGTCGACGCGTACGACGCCTACCTGCTGGGCCGATACCACTGGAACCGGCGGACCACGGAAGGGATGATCGACGCCACGGCCGCGTTCACGAGGGCGCTCGCGCTCGACTCCAGCTACGCCCTGGCGTGGAGCGGACTGGCCGACAGTTACGTGCTGTCGATTCCCGAGGAATACGACGTGCCCGGGATCAACCGGGACTCGACGCTGGCGCGAGCCGAGGCGGCGGCGCGCCGCGCGATCGCGCTGGCGCCGGGACTGGGTGAGGCCTATGCCTCGCTGGGAGAAATCCTGGAGTATCGCAATCGGCGGGTGGAGGCGCGGGATGCCTACCGTCGGTCGATCACGCTGGCGCCGAACTATGCCACGGGGCGTCAGTGGTATGGCTACTATCTGGCGGGCGTGAACCGGTGGGATGATGCGATTCGGGAAATGGAAGTCGCCCACCGGCTCGATCCGCTCTCCCATGTGATCACCCTGTCACTGGCCGTGCTCTATGACGGTGCCGATCGCTTCGCCGACGCGACGCCCCTCTATGATCAGGGCCTCGCCCAGTCGCCCGAAGCGTACTATGCGTGGGCCGGCATGGTGGGACACCAGCTGGGACTGGGCAACGTGGACGCGGCGATCACCGCCTTTGCGAAATCGCGCGGTTGGCCGAGCACCGATACGACGGCGACCCGGATCATCCGCGGCCTGCGGGATCCGGCCACCCGCGCGGCCGCCATCGATGAGCTGGGCCGCGCCGAGAATCCGGTGCCCGCCATTCCTTTCTTCCGCTGGCTGCGCGGGGACGAGGCGACCCTCAGGATGCTCGAGGCCGCGGCGGCGGCCGGTCGCAGCGCCGGCAGCACGATGAACCTGTACTTCACGCTCGGCCCGAAGCTGCGGGCCAATCCGAGGGTGCTGGCCATCCTGCCCATCATGGGCCTCCCGCCTCAGGAACAAGGCCCGGTGCAGCCGTGAGTGCGATGGCGTCGCTGACGGCCGCCCTGGCCGACCGCTACCGGCTCGGCCGCGAGCTCGGCGCCGGTGGCATGGCCACCGTCTACCTGGCTGAGGACCTGAAGCACGACCGGCGCGTAGCCGTGAAGGTCCTGCGCCCGGAGCTGGCTGCCGTGATCGGCGCCGAGCGCTTCCTCTCCGAGATCAAGACCACCGCCAACCTCCAGCACCCGCACATCCTGCCGCTCCACGATTCGGGCGCGGTCGACGGCACCGTGTTCTACGTGATGCCGTACGTCGAGGGCGAGTCCCTCCGCGACCGGCTCCATCGCGAGAAGCAGCTGCCCATCGCCGATACCGTGCGCATCGCTTCCGAGGTGGCGAGCGCGCTCGACTACGCGCACCGCCATGGCGTGATCCATCGCGACATCAAGCCGGAGAACATTCTGCTCCATGACGGCCGTGCGCTCGTGGCGGATTTCGGTATCGCGCTCGCCGCGAGCACCTCCGGCACCCGCATGACCGAGACCGGGATGAGCCTCGGCACGCCGCACTACATGAGCCCCGAGCAGGCGATGGGGGAGCGCGAGATCACCGCGCGGAGCGACGTGTACGCCCTCGGTGCCATGACCTACGAGATGCTGGTCGGGGAGCCGCCCTTCACCGGGCCGACCGCGCAGGCCATCATCGCCAAGGTGGTGACCGCGGAGCCGGTGCCGGTGAGCGCGCTGCGAAAGACGGTGCCCGCGCACGTGGACGATGCCGTGCTGACGGCGCTCCAGAAGCTGCCGGCCGACCGCTTCGCGAGCGCGGCCGGGTTCGCCGAAGCGATCGCGGGACGCGGGACGACGACGGTCGTCAGGTCTCGCGCCGTCGGGGCAGGCGCGCGTGCCGCGCGCGCAGGCGTCGCGCGCTGGGCCGCGTGGGCGGGCTGGGCGATTGCCCTCGCCGCCGTGGCCGCGGCGCTCTGGGGCTGGCTCCGGCCCGAGCCGCGGGCCGAAACCCGATTCGCGGTGGCATTCCCGCACAATCAGGCCATCAGCCTGACGATGCTGGGGTCGCATCTCGCGGTCTCCCGCGACGGATCACTGCTGGTGTATGCCGGCGGCGACTCGGCCGGTGGCCGGCTCTGGCTCAAGCGGCAGGGCGAGCTCTCCGCCACCTCCATCCCCGGCACCGAGGGCGCCTACGGCCCGTTCATCTCGCCGGATGGACAGGAGGTCGGCTTCATCACCGATCGCGGCGGGCGCAGCCTGAAGGTCGTATCTGTCGCGGGCGGCCCGGTGCGCACCCTCGTGGACGCTTCCGTGGGCACCAGCGGGGCATCGTGGGCCACCGACGGATACATCTACTTCGACGCGGACCAGCGCGGCCTCGAGCGGGTCCATCCCGACGGGAGCGGGCGATCGCCGGTCATGCCGCTCGACACGGCGGCGAAGGAGATCGGCTTCGCCTGGCCTCAGGTCCTTCCGGGTGACAGGATCGCCATCGTGCGTGTGCGGCACGGGAGCGATGCCCCGGGCGACTTCTCGATCGTGGCGCTCCGCATCGCGACCGGCGAGCGGCGCACGGTGACTCGTGGTGTGAGCGCGGTCTACAGCTCCGGCCACCTGCTTTTCGTGACGGCCGACGGGACCCTTGAGGCCGCACCATTCGACGGCGCGCAGTTGGCACTCGGCGCGCCGCCGGTCGTGGTCGCCGGCAACGTGCAGATCGCCGGCACCTATGCCGGTGTGGACTTCGCCGTGACGGAGGCCGGCACGCTCTACTATGTGTCCGGCGCGCGGGGTGTGGCGAGCCAGCTGAGCTGGCTCGATCGCGACGGCACGCCGCATCCGGTGGATCCGGCGTGGCGGGAGCCTGGCGAGATCCGCGCCCTCAGCCTGTCGCCCGATGGACGCCGCGTGGCCGTCGAGCTCGCGAGGGCCGGCACGACCGGTACCGACATCTGGATGGAGCAGCTGCCGGCCGGTCCGCTCTCCCGCCTCACCCTCGATCCTGCGGCGGATTATCGGCCCGCCTGGTCGGCCGACGGCCGCTCGGTGTTCTTCGTGTCCAATCGGGTGCGACCCTCGAGCGTCTTCCGCCGCGAGGCCGACGGCTCCGGCACCGACGTGCTCGTGGCCCGGGCCGACCGCGACCTGGCGGAGCTCAGCGTCTCGCCGGACGGCCGCTGGCTGCTCGCGCGGACCTCGCTGACGCAGCGTGGGAACGGCGACATCCTGGGCGTCCGGATCGGCCAGGACTCGGTGTTCCAGCCGATCATCGCGACACCGGCCATGGAAGCCAACCCGGCGCTATCGCCCGACGGCCACTGGCTGGCCTACACGTCGTCCTCGTCCGGCCCGGCCGAGGTTTTCGTGCGCTCCTTCCCCGATGGAAGTCGCGGCGTATGGCAGGTGTCCACCGACGGAGGGATCGAGCCGCGGTGGTCGCACTCCGGACGGGAGCTGTTCTTTCGGGGTATCGCGACGCTCGACCTGATGGTGGTGGATGTGCAGACGGCTCCGGTGTTCCGGCCGAGCACCCCGCGCACGCTGTTCCACACCACCGCGGCAACCGGCGTGGGGAACACCCGGTACGAGCTGTCGCCGGATGACCGCCGGATCCTGGCGGTGCTGCCGGCCACCGCCAACGCGCCGCCGCAGCTCATCCGGATCGAGAACTTCATTCCGAATCTGGGCCGCCGGGCGGCGCCGTGACGGTGCAGGCGTGAGCGCCCCGGTCGACCGCCTCGCGGCCGCGCTCTCGGACGGCTACCGCATCGAGCGGGAGCTGGGCCGGGGCGGGATGGCCACGGTGTACCTCGCCGAGGATCTCAAGCACCACCGCAAGGTCGCCGTGAAGGTGCTCAAGCCCGAGCTCGCCGCCGTACTGGGCGTCGAACGCTTCGTGCAGGAGATCACCACCACGGCGAGCCTCCAGCACCCGAACATCCTCCCGCTCTTCGACTCCGGCTCCGCCGACGGCTTCCTCTACTACGTGATGCCGTACGTGGAGGGCGAGACGCTCCGTGACCGGCTGCACCGCGAGCGGCAGCTCGGCGTCGCCGAGTCGCTCGACATCACCGCGCAGGTTGCCGCGGCGCTCGGCTACGCCCATGAGCGCGGCATCGTCCACCGCGACATCAAGCCCGACAACATCATGTTCTCCGGCGGGCAGGCCGTCGTCGCCGACTTCGGCATCGCGCGGGCGATCGACGCCGCCGGCGGCGAGCAGCTCACGGTGACCGGCATGGCGATCGGCACACCGGCATACATGAGCCCCGAGCAGTCCGCGGGCGAATCGTACGTCGATGGCCGCTCCGATCTCTACGCCCTCGCCAGTGTGCTCTACGAGATGCTGGCCGGCGAGCCGCCATTCACCGGTCCCACGGCCGCCGCCATCATCGCCAAGCGGCTCGGCGCGCCGACGCCGCAGGTCCGGGTGATCCGCCAGTCGGTTCCTGACGCGGTGGATCGCGCACTCCAGAAGGCGCTCCAGCGGGCCCCGGCCGATCGCTTCGACACGGTGACCGCCTTTGCGCGCGCATTGCGGGCGGACGACGTGAGGCCTCGCCGCCGTGGCTCACGTCGCGTGGTGCTCGCCCTCGCCGGAGTCGCCGCCGCCGCGCTTGCGGCCGCCGGGTGGTGGACGCTGGGCGCCGGGCGACGCGGCGGCGACCTGAACCCCGATGTCATCGCCGTGCTGCCCTTCCGCGTCGGTGGCCCGGCCATCGGCTACCTTCGCGAGTCGATGCTGGACCTCCTGAACGCGCGACTCGCCGGGGAGACGGGACCGCGGACACTGGAGGCGCGCACCACGCTCAGCGCGTGGCGGCGTGCCGGCGGCAGCGAGACCGAGGATCTCTCTGAGGATGCGTCGCGCCGGCTGGCCGCGCGGCTCGGTGCCGGGCGCGTCCTGCTCGGCAGCGCGATCGCCACGCCGACCGAGCTGACGCTGAGCGGCACGCTGCTCCGGGTGTCCGATGGCCACGTCGTCGCCAACGGCTCCGTGGCGGGCGCGCCCGACAGCGTGGCGGTGCTGGTGAACCGGCTCACCGCGCGGCTCCTGAGTCTCGAGGCGGGAGAGGGACACGAGCGGCTCGACGGCCTCGCGGCCACGAGCCTCGAAGCGCTGCAGGATTACCTCGCCGGCCAGCGTGCCTACCGCCGCGGCGACTACTTCGCGGCAATGGACCTCTACGGCAGCGCCCTCAAGCGCGATTCCACCTTCGTGCAGGCCGCCTTCGGCCTGGTGACCACCAACCCGCATGTGGGGACGGTGACCCGGACCGAGGGGCTGCTTGCGATTCCCACCGTCTGGCGGCTGCGCGAGCGGCTGAGCGCACGCGACGTCGCCCTGCTTCGCGGCATGACGTTCGTCGGCCCCAACTATCCGCACCCGTCCACCTACGCCGAGATCATCGCGCAGGAGGAGAACGCCGCGGCGGCCGCGCCCGACAGCCCGGAGCAGTGGCTGCAACTCGGCGAGGCGCTCGCGATGTACGGCGCGGTGAGCAGCATCCCCGGCTGGCGCACCCGGGCGGCCGACGCGCTCGACCGGGCGATCGCGCTCGACTCGAGCTTCACGCCCGCGGTGCAGGAGCGGCTCTTCCTGTCCACCTGGGAACGCGATACCGCCACCACGCGGCGGCTTGCCGCGCTGATGGAAGCTCCGGTCCGGCTCGGCTTCGCGGACGCGTCCATGGCCTGGGCCGCCGCCGTGACGCTGGGCGACAGCGCCGGCGCCCGGCGCTGGCTCGAGCAGGGCAGGGATTCCGCCGAGCTCAACTCCTCGCAGCAGCTGGTCAAGGTGGCGCTCCACAGCGTGCAGGTCGGCTTTCCCCTGGCGGGCGCGCGCTGGGCCAACGTGGCGCTCCGCCAGCACGGCGCCACGGAGCAGGCGCGCAGCTCGGCGTGGCTCGGTGAGCAGGCCGTCGCCTTTGCCGAGGGGCGGCTGGTGCCGGCGGAGCAGATGGCGCCGGGTGGCGGCGCGTGGAACACCTTCAACCTGGTCCAGCAGGCCGTGGTCGAGCCGCCGTACCGGCCGCTCGCCGAGGCGGTCGTGGCGCGGAATGACCCCGCGATGCACCGCTTCCAGGTCGGGATGTCCGCGGTCGTCTGGCCCCCGGTGCGCGACTGCTTCGTCGAGCTGTTCCGCGTCACCGGCGGCGACACCAGCACCACTCGCCAGGCGATCCGTCGGCTGCGCGAGTTCGCCGCACTCGACCCGCCGCCGATTCCGCACGGCATCTGGGACCCGACCGACTTCCGGGTCTGCCCGCTCCTCCTGGAGGCACTGCTGGAGGGAGGGCACGACCGGAGCGCCGCCTCGCGTCTCGATGCGCTCGAGGCATTGATGCGCGACGGGCCCCGATGGCTGTCGCTCGGCGCACCGGCCGCGCCGACCGTGGCCGCCAACTGGACGATCGCGCGGCTGCGCGAGGCGCAGGGAGACATCCCCCGCGCCCTGGCCGCGATCCGGCGGCGGGAGAGCAACTATTACCCCGCGTACCTCTGGACCCTCCCGGCCTTCCTGCGGGAGGAGGGCCGCCTCGCCGCGCTGGCCGGTGACACCGCCGGGGCGCGTCGCGCGTACGACCAGTATCTCGTGACGCGGACCCGTCCGGATCCGCCCTTCCAGCCTCAGCGCGATTCCGTGATCGCCGAGCGCGCTGCACTGAATCGGCACTGAAGTGCCGCCTTCGCGGCGCCTCGGAACTCCTCTACCGGAAGAGCCGCCGCCCCTGGAGCGGACGCTGACCGCCCCTCACCGACCAGCGCCGGGGGCGTTAGACTCATGCGTGGATTCTCCCACTTCAATCCCCGCCCGCCTCGCCACTGCACTCGCCGATCGCTACCGCCTCGAGCGTGAGCTTGGCGCCGGCGGCATGGCCACGGTGTACCTGGCCGAGGACCTGAAGCACCATCGCAAGGTGGCGATCAAGGTGCTGCGGCCCGAGCTCGCCGCGGTCATCGGCGCCGAGCGGTTCCTGCGCGAGATCGAGACGATCGCCAATCTGCAGCACCCCCACATTCTCGGATTGATCGACTCGGGCGAAGTGAACGGCACGGCGTACTACGTGATGCCGTTCGTCGAAGGGGAAAGCCTCCGGGACCGGCTGAACCGGGAGAAGCAGCTGCCGATTGCGGACGCGGTGCGGATCGCGACCGAGGTGGCGGGCGCGCTCGATTACGCGCACCGCCGCGGCGTGATTCATCGCGACATCAAGCCCGAGAACGTCATGCTGCACGACGGCTCGGCGCTCGTGGCCGATTTCGGGATCGCGCTCGCGGTGTCGAGCGCGGGGGGCGGCTCGCGCATGACCGAGACCGGCATGTCGCTGGGCACGCCGCATTACATGTCGCCC
>JAICUF010000132.1 GCA_025935995.1 Gemmatimonadales bacterium | reverse complement strand
GCCGCCACGGCGATGGCCGCGGAGACGGCGCCGGTCCGGAAGAGGCCGGCGGTGTGCATCAGGCTCGTGCGGCGGGCCGGTCGGCCCACCAGCCGAGTGCGGTCATGACGACGCCGATCGCGATGGCCCCGATGCCGACGAGATGGAGGTTGGACGGCGGTGCCCCGAGGAACGACGCCAGGAAGACCGCCACGATGACCGCGAGCACGACAGCCAGCCGGCCCGGCCGCACCGGATGGCGCCGCGAGTGGCGCGTGACGTAGAGCGCGACGCCGGCGGCGAGCACGAGGAGCTCGATCGCGATGGTCAGCGGCACGCTCTTCCAGAGGCCGAGCCCGAGCTTCGTGGAGGCGCTGCCCGCGAGCGGGAGATCGGGGGCGTGCATCAGCACGTCGAGCGGCCAGTGCGAGAGGACGGCGAGCCCCACGATGGCTGCGGCGCGACCGTGATGGCTCACGTTGGTAGTGGGCAGCGAGTAGTAGATGAGCGCGGCGGCGGCGCCCCACGCGAGCCCGGCCAGCAGGCTGTGCGTGATGGGGTAGTCGAGGAATTCGAGGGGCGACGCCGCGAGGTAACCGGGCACCACCCGCGCGTGCTCCCAGCCGAGCAGCAGCGTGCCGCCCCACAGGATGTCCACCAGCTGCACCGCCAGAAAGAGGGTCCCCAGCGACACGCGCGGCTCCGCGCGCTTGAGCGCGAAGGCCACGCCGTAGTGCCCGGCGAACATGTCAGCTCCCTTCGTGAGTGGTCTGCTCCAGCACCGCCATTCCCATCGCGTGATAGCCGTTGTCCACGTAGACCGTGCTGCCGGTGATCGCGCGCGCGAGCGGGCTCACGAGGAAGGCCGCGGTGTGGCCCACCTCCTCCGCCTCGAGCCGGCGGGGGAGCGGCGCGTTCGCGGTGGTGTACTCGATCATGGTGTCGATGAAGCCGATCGCGCTCGCGGCGCGCGACGCGTAGGGCCCGGCGCTGATCGTGTTGACACGGACGCCCCAGCGGCGGCCCGCCTCGAAGGCCAGCGTCCGGGTGTCGGCCTCGAGCGCCGCCTTGGCCGACGACATCCCGCCGCCGTAGCCCGGAATCACCCGTTCCCCCGCCATGTAGGTGAGCGACACGAACGCGCCCCCGGGCCGCATGAGCGGCGAGAGGCCGCGGACCATCGCGACGTTGCTGTAGGCGCTCACGCTCACCGCCTCGAGGTACCCGCGGCGGCTCGTGTCCACCAGCGGCTTCCGCACCTCGGGTCCGTTCGCGAGACTGTGCACGACGATGTCGAGCGCGGCCTCGCCGAAGTCGCGCCGCACGGCCTCCACGAGTCCGCTGATCGTGAAGTCGCCCTGGTCGCGGTAGCGCTTGTTCTCGCGGATCTCGGCGGGCACGTCGTCGAGGGTGTCGAAGGCCGCGTCGAGCGGATAGATGCGCTCGAACTCGAGCCGGCCGCCGCCGGGGAGCTGCATCGACTCCGCGATCTTCCCGCGCTCGAGCAGCTTGGTGAAGATGCCGAGCGCCGGGGGCCAGCTTCCCAGGCAGATCGTGGCGCCGGCCTGGGCCAGCGCGCGCGCGATGGCGAAGCCGAACCCGGCGTCGTCGGAAACGCCCGCGATGAGCGCGCGCTTCCCGGTGAGATCGATGGCCAGCATGCAGCGGCTCCTCGGATGGCGACAGGATGTTCCCAAGCTATGCCGGGCAGGGCGTCGTCGCTACGTCTCCCGGAGGACCTCGAGCGGCGTCCGGCGCACCACCTCGACGCTGCCCCACGTCCCGATCAGTACCGCGAGCACCGCCGTGCCGCCGATGAGCGTCGCCGCCTGGCGGAGCGGCAGGCGGAAGGGAATCTCGAAGAGGAAGTGCGCGAGCGCCCAGCCCGCCAGCGCCGCCAGGATGAAGGCGGCGACCGATGCCAGCAGTCCGATCGCGAGGTACTCGGCCAGGACGACCTGAAGCACCTGGCGGCGGCTCGCGCCCAGGGTCTTGAGGAGGGCGCTCTCGCGGAGGCGCTGGAAGCGGCTCGTGCTCACGGCACCGGCCAGCACCACGGCGCCGGTCGCGAGACTGAAGAGGGCCATGAAGCGGATGGCGAGCACCACGCGGCTCACCAGCCGTTCGACCGCCTCCTGCACCACGGCGATGTCGAACGATGTGACGTTGGCCCAGCGCTGGGCGATCTCGCGCTGCAGCTGCCCGCGTCGGGCCGCGTCGGGCGCGCGGGTGAGCACGACGAACGACTGCGGAGCGGTCTCCAGCGCGCCAGTGGCGAACACGGCGAAGAAGTTCGGCTCGAAGCGCGCCCAGTCCACGTCGCGCAGGTTGACGACGCGCGTCGCGACCGGCACGCCCTGCACGTCCCACACCATCGCGTCCCCCACCCGCACGCCGAGGTCGGCGGCGACGTCGGCTTCGAGCGACAGCGGGACCGGCGAGCCGCGCGTGCGGCCCGATCCCCACCAGCGGCCGGCGACGAGCTTCTCCGAGGCCACCATCGTGTCGCGGTAGGTGGAGCGGTACTCGCGGCGGAGCGCCCAGCCGCCGCCGGCCGAGCGTCCACGCTGGCGGGCGCGCGCGAGGGTGTCGGCCGCGATGGCCGCGACCGGCCGCCCGCGGATCGAGCGGATCCGCATCGGCACGATCGGAACCGGCGAGCCGACCGGATAGCCGGCGCCGGCGATGGCGCGCGAGACCGGTGCCACCTGCTCGGGCTGGATGTCGAAGAAGACGAGGTTGGGCCGCGACGGACCGCCGGTGATCCGGAGCTCCTCGAGCAGGTTGTACTGCGCGAGGAAGAGCGTGGCGAGGAGGAAGGCGCCGAATCCGAGTGACAGCACCACCGCCGTCGTCTGGTTGCCGGGGCGCCGCAGGTTGGCGAGGCCCTGACGCCAGACGTAGGGCCAGGTGTGCGGGAACCATCGCTCGACGCTCCGGATGAGGAGCCACGCCGTGATGGCGAGGACGCCGACCGATGCGCCGATGCCGGCCGCGAAGGCGAGGCCGGTCCGGGGATTCCCGGCCTGCATCGCCGCCAGCGCGACGACGCTGGCCGCGAGGAGGAAGAGCACCGGGATCCTGAGCGGCTCGCGCGGCCGGCCGCCGGGGTCGTAGGCCTGCCGGAGCGCCGCCAGCGGCGGGATGCGCCGTGCCGACAGCAGGGGCAGGAGCGCGAAGACGACCGCGACCCACACACCCGTCGCGACGCCGACGCCGATCGCGGGCCAGGACGGTGCCGTCGAGACGTCGAGCGGCAGGGCCGAGGCGATGGCGGAGGGCAGGACATGCTGGACCGCGATGCCGATCGCCGCGCCGAGCACGCTGCCGATCAGGCCCATGACGGCGGCCTGCGCGACGTAGATCGCGAAGACGCCGCCCGCGGTGGCGCCGAGGCAGCGGAGCACGGCGATGGTATCCGCCTTCTGACGCACGAAGACATGCGTCGCGCTCGCCACGCCGAGTCCTCCGAGGAGCAGCGCGATCAGCGCGACGAGCCCGAGATAGTGGCCCAGTCGTCCCAGTGCGTTGTCGAGGTTCTGCTGGCTCTCGGCGACGGTGCGGATGCGGGCGTTCTCGGCCCGGAGCCTGGCGCGGTAGCGGTCGGCGATCGGCTGCGCCGCCTCGCCCACGGGCAGGCGGATGAAGGCCTCACGCTCGACGCGCGCGCCGAATCCGAGGAGGCGGGTGGCCGCGATGTAGCGGCCCGGGATGAACACGCGCGGGCCGAGCGCGGAGCGCACGCCCACGTCTCCCGGCATCCGCGCGATGGTGCCTGTGATCGCGAAGCGCGCCGCGCCGATGGCGAGCGTGTCGCCGATGGCGGCCCCTAGCGCGCCCAGCAGCGACGGATCGACGACCGCGTGCGGGCCGCGGGACAGCTCGCCCCACGCGCCGGCCGGGTCGGTGACGATGTCGCCGTAGAACGGCCACGGCCCCGTCACGCCCGAGACCTGCACCAGCCTGGCACCCGATCCCGCGGCGGTGTAGGCCATCGCGCTGAACGTCGTGACCCGGGCGAGGCCGGTCTGGCCGAGGGTGTCGAGCAGGGCGGTGACGGCCGGCGTGAACTCCTTCTGGCTCGAGATCGAGAGGTCGGCCCCGAGGAGGGAGCGGGCCTGCTCCTGCACCGAGCGGCGCAGGTTGTCGGTGAACGAGTTGATCGCGACCAGCGCCGCGACGCCGGCGGTGATCGACGCGGTGAGCAGCAGCAGCCGCCGGGCCGAGGCCCGGCCCTCGCGCCACGCCATCCGCGCGACGAAGGCCGGGTTCACGCCGCGGAGTCCGCGACGATCTCGCCGTCGGCCAGGCGGATGGTCCGCCGCGCCCGCCCCGCCAGGTCGGGATCGTGGGTCACCAGGACGAGCGTGGTGCCGAGGTCGCGGTTGAGCTCGCCCATCAGATCCACGACGGTGGCGCCCGTACGGGCGTCGAGGTTGCCGGTGGGCTCGTCGGCAAAGAGCACGCGCGGACGGTTGCTGAAGGCGCGGGCCAGGGCGACCCGCTGCTGCTCGCCGCCGGAGAGCTGCGCCGGATAGTGGTGCTCCCGTCCCGCGAGCCCCACGCGGGCGAGCAGCTCGGTGGCGCGCTCGCGGGCGGCGATGCCGCGCAGCTCGAGCGGCACCTGCACATTCTCGAGCGCCGTGAGAGTCGGGATCAGCTGGAACGACTGGAAGACGAAGCCGACCTTCTCGCCGCGGAGCCGCGCCCGCGCGTCCTCGCTCAGCCGCTCGAGTACCGCGCCGTCGAGGGTGACCGAGCCCGAAGTCGGCCGGTCGAGGCCGGCGAGGAGGCCCAGCAGCGTCGTCTTGCCGCTGCCCGACGGCCCGACGATCGCGAGGAAGCCGCCCGCCTCGAGGCTGAAGCTGATATTCTTCACGACGGTGAGCTCACGTCCGCCCGAGCCGTACGTCTTGGTGAGCGATTCGCAGTGCAGCATGCAGACCCCGGTCCGGTTCGCCGACGCCCCACTCCATCGGTCAATGATATCCTCGTACCGCCGCCTCCCCCTCGCCCTGGCACTGCTCGCCGCCTGCAGCCGGGGCCATGACGCGTCCCTCCCCGGCGCCGACGCCGACACCGTGACGCCGCCGGCCGGGCGCCGCATCGTCTTCCTGGGCACGAGTCTCACCGCGGGCTACGGCCTGGCCGATCCCGCCCTCGCCTATCCCACGCTCATCCAGCGCCGGATCGACGCGGCGGGCCTCGGCTACCGCGTCGTCAACGCGGGCGTGAGCGGCGCCACGTCGGCCGATTCACGGCGGAGCATCGACTGGGTGATGGCCGAGCCGATGTCGGTCCTCGTGATCGAGACGGGCGCGAACGACGGCCTGCGCGGCCTCGACGTGGACTCGATGCGCGCGAACATCCAGGCGATCATCGACCGCGCACGGCGGCAGAGCCCGCCTCCCCGCATCGCCATCGTCGGCATGGAGGCGCCGCCCAACTACGGCCCGGCCTACACGCGGCGATTCCGCGAGGTCTTCCCGGAGCTTGCCCGTGCCAACGGGGCGACGTTCATCCCCTTCCTGCTGACGGGCGTCGCCGGGATCGACAGCCTCAACCAGGCCGACGGCATCCACCCGACGCCGGCCGGACAGCGGATCATCGCCGCCCACGTCTGGCGGGTCCTGGAGCCGCTGCTTCGCTGAGTCAGGCGGTCAGCGCCCCGATCGCCTCGACCGCGCGATCGATTTCCTCGTCGGTGTTGTAGTAGTGTGGAGAGACCCGGAGGCCGGACCGCACGCCCTTCCGGTCCATGTCGATCACCGCGTCGTCCCGCTCGGGCGAGCTCGTGTTGATCCCGCGGGCGCGGAGCGCCAGCTTGAGCTCGACCCCGTCGTGCGCGGCAAAGGCCGCCGTCGCGAGGGCGGAGCGGACGCGGCCGCGGTCCAGCACGCGGGCTCCCGGCAGCGCGGCGAGGCGCTCCCGCGCACGCTCTGCGAGCCGCCAGGCACGTTCGCGGGCGGTCTCGATCCCGACCTCCAGCGCGTATTCCGCCGCGGCCCCCAGCCCGAGCACCAGGGCGCCCGCCATC
>JAICUF010000206.1 GCA_025935995.1 Gemmatimonadales bacterium | reverse complement strand
GAGTTCAAGGGAGGCGACGCGATCGCGGACCTCACCAGGCGCACCGCCGACATGCTCGACCACTATCAGGCACTGGCGACGAGACTGGGGATTCCCGCGATCACCCGGATGACGATCGGTACCGAGGTTGTGAGCGAGGCCGAGCGCCTTTGCCTCGAGGTCGCCCGCGATGTTCCGCGCGTCACGTTCTTCGCCGGGAAGCTGATCTTCGCTCGGGAGACGCTCTGGAACCGGCTGCTTCACAACGAGACGCCGCTGGCGATTCAGGAACGGCTCCAGTGGGCGGGACGGACCATGGTGACGGTGCCGATCCGGATCGGTGACGCCGGTCCCTGGACCCGGCCCATCGGCACGGCGCGCTAGGCTCCCCGATACGCGTCCACCGAGATGTTGAGATCGCGCCTGAGCTCGACATCGCCCGACAGGAGCGTCTCCCAGCTGATCTCGTGCCCCGTGCGCTTCCCCTTGGGCACGATCTTCACGCCGCCGGGAGTGATCGTCACGGTGTAGAGCGCGCCGTTCAGCGCGAGCTCGCGTCGGATGGGCTTGTCGAGCGCTGTGGTCATGGTGGCGGGCCCTCGCAGGCGGTTGGTCGGCCGGACAGGACAAGTACGCTTGACACCGCGCCGGCCCGATTCTAACTTCGGAATGGCAAGGAGACTTGACATCGCCCCCACGATCCGGAACCGGGTCCGCGAGCTGCGGCTCGAGCGCGGCTGGACGCAGCAGGAGCTGGCTGACGCGGTCGGCGTCTCCCGGCAGAGCATCAATTCGGTCGAGCGCGAGCGCTACGTGCCGAGCCTGCCGCTCGCGCTCACCTTCGCGCGGATCTTTCGCTGCGCCACCGACGACATCTTCGTGCTGGAGAGGAAGAAATGAAGGTCCCCAACCCCGCGGCCCTCCTGGACGAGCGCTTCCTGATGCACCGCCTCCGGGCCACGAGTCTCGCCGGCGTTGCCGGCGGCGTCGTCGCGATGCTCATGTTCGCGTGGGGCTGGTACGTGCACCACGTCTGGCGCTGGGACATGCTCGCCATCGCGCTCACGATCATCGCGGTGAAGTACACCGCGCTCATCTACTATCGCCTGACCGACTGAACCGCTGAAAGGATCGCCCGCATGTCGCTCAAGACCCACGCCCGGACCATCATGCAGACCCCGCGCATCCTCATGCGCGTCGCGTCCGCCTGCCTGCTCCTCAACTTCCTCGTCGCCGCGGTGTCGCGGCACGCCGATCCCCGCTGGACCGACCTGCTCGACGCCACGCAGGGCTTCTTCCTCGGTGTTTCCATCCCGCTCATGCTGATGGCCGTCCGGCTCCGGAGCCGCCAGGGCCGCTGCGCGTCACACTAGCCGAGGCCCGTCAGCCGCGCGGCAGTGGCTGGAGCATGCTGACGCGGTTGCCCTCAGGATCCATGAAGGACACGTAGCGGCCGACGCCCGGAATGTCCATCGGATCTCCCAGCACTCTGCCGCCGGCGTCGGTCACCTTCTTCATCGACGCCGCGATGTCGCCCACGGAGATGACCACCGACGGATACGGGTTCGGCATGCCGGGGTGCTTGCGATAGAACCCGCCGTTGATCGCCCCGGGCTTGATGGGGCCCGCCGGCGTGCTCTCCGTCGTCATCGTGACGACGTAGTCGCTCATGTCGGGGCCGAGCATCTGGTTCTGCCAGCCGAACGCCTGCTCGTAGAACTTCGCCATCCGATCCCGGTCGTCATACGGCATCTCGAAGTGCACCACGCTGTCCATGAGAACCTCCCTGAGACGAGTTGGGGCGTACGATGCGCCGGTCGCATGCAAAGTAGAGGGGCGCCACACAGACCGGCTGGCGTACGAGGCTCCGCCGCCGCGTGGAAGCTCCGGCGCCCGAAGCTGGCGCGGAGCCGCATCATCTCGCTCCGCTGGGCACCACCTCGAATCTCGCCGTCATCCCCGCCGCCATGTGATCGGCCACGTGACAGTGGAGCATCCAGATCCCCGGCGCGTCGGCCACCATGTCGGCCGTGATCATCTGCAGCGGCACGGCCAGGCTCAGCACGTCGGTCCGCTGCCCGTTCGTCAGCACGGTGCCGCCGTG
>JAICUF010000166.1 GCA_025935995.1 Gemmatimonadales bacterium | reverse complement strand
TCTGGAAGACGAGCTGGAGGGCGTCGGCACTTCCGGCGCGCGAGACGAACTCCGCGTTGGGGGGCAGCGGGAGCGTCGGCATTGCCTTGCTCGCGTCGGCCACCTTCGGCTGGTCGTCGGCGTGCTCGCAGGCGGCCAGCGGCAGTGCGACGGCCAGGACCACGATCATGGTTAAACGCATAGGGCATGGACACTAGCCCCCGCCTGCCGACCCGTCAACCCGACGCAGTGACGCTGCGATACCGCTCGATCCGCGACGGCCAGCCGAGAGTACCATCATCCCCGTCGCGCGGTTACACTTCCCATCCTTGCCCTACCAGCCGCCACCCGACCTGCGCGCCCGCCAGGAAGGACCAGCCTGACTGAGCGCGGCTCCGCCATTCACGCGCAACGCTGCCCGGTTCGAGGTCCATGAGGTTCATCGACGCGCTCAAGACCCTGCAGGGCCAGCCGCTCGACGGGGAGCCTCTGCGCATCTGCCTGGCCTGCGGCTTCACTCCGCTCCACCTCCAGACCTTTCTCGGGGCGTACGTCCGCGAGGCCATGCCACAGCGGTCGATCGAGCTGGCGAACGGGCTGTACGGCAACCTCGTCGGCACGGTGGAAGCGGCGACGGACCCGGGCAACGACGCGCTGGTTGTAGCGCTCGAATGGTTCGATCTCGATCCGCGACTCGGCTACCGCATCGCGGGCGCCTGGGGACCGGACGCGACCGCGGACATCGTCGCGACGGCGAACGCCTCCCTCGACCGGCTTGGGCTGGCGCTCGACGGGGTCCCCCGCAGCAGCGCGAGCGTCGTCCTCTCAATGCCGACCCTGCCCCTGCCACCACTCTTTCACACGGCCGGATGGCAGACCGCGGACGCCGAGGCGGCGCTGGAGGAGATGATCGCCACGTTCAGAAGCCGCGCGCTCGCCGCCGGTCATGCCGTCGTCAGCTCCCAGCGCCTGGCGGAGCTCTCGCCGCTCGCGACCCGGCACGACCTCAAGGCGGACCTGCTGAGCGGAGCGCCGTACACCCTGCCGCACGCCAACGCGCTCGGCATGCTCCTCGCTCAAGGGGTCGTGCTGCGTCCGCCGAAGAAGGGCCTCATCACCGACCTCGACGATACGCTCTGGAGCGGCCTCGTCGGCGAGGTCGGGCCCGAGGCCGTGACGTGGGATCTCGAAAGTCACACCGCGCTGCACGGCCTCTTCCAGCGCCTCCTCGCGTCCCTGGCGCAGGAGGGAGTGTTGGTAGCCATTGCCAGCAAGAATGACGGGGCGATCGTTCAACAGGCGCTGCGGCGGCCGGACCTGCTGATCCGGCCGGAGCAAGTGCACCCGGTCGAAGCACACTGGGAAGCAAAGTCCGGGTCCGTCGATCGAATTCTTCGCGCATGGAACATCGGCGCGGACAGCGTCGTGTTCGTCGACGACAGTGCCATCGAACTGGCCGAAGTCGCGGCGGCCCATCCGGGAATCGAAACGATCCAGTTCCCCACCCGGGACTACTCGGCCGGACGCGCGATGCTTCAGCGCATTCGCGATCTCTTCGGCAAGCCGCGGATCTCGGACGAGGATCGGATCCGGGTCGCGAGCATCCGGACGGCGGAGGCATTCACCCGCGAAGGCCGTGAGTCGGCGCCCGACGCGTTTCTCGCGGGACTCGGCGCAACGATCAGCCTCAGCTTCGAGCAGCCCGGGGACGATCCGCGGGCGCTCGAGCTGATCAACAAGACGAACCAGTTCAACCTGAATGGGATTCGCCATACCGAGAGCGACTGGGCCCGACCACCGATGGGCGCAGATCCACTCCTGGTGGTCGCCAGCTACACGGACAAATTCGGCCCGCTCGGCAAGATCGCGGTCCTCCGCGGGCGACGCCAAGGCGCCACGCTCCGGATCGACGCCTGGGTCATGAGCTGCCGTGCGTTCGCGCGGCGCATCGAATATCAATGCCTGCGCGCCTGTTTCGACGACCGGTCCGTCGATTGCATCGAGTTTGAATTTCTCCGCACGGAGAAGAACGGGCCGCTCCGTGAGCTGCTCCGGACTCTCACCGGGCACGAGCCCGACGGCACCGTCACGGTCACCCGGCAGCAGTTCGCAGCTGCCTGCCCCGCACTCTACCACACGGTCCTACGCACCAGGAGCGTCCCCGCGGATGGATGAGATCGAACGCCGCCTGACCACCTGCTTCGCCGGCGTGTTTCCGGATGTCCCTGTTGCGGAGCTGCGTCGCCTGTCGCAGGCCTCGAACGCCTCCTGGGACTCCATCACCGCGATCACCCTCGTCGCGGTGCTGGAAGAAGAGTTCGGATTCGAGCTGGACTTCGAGGCGTTGCCGGAGCTGGACTCCTTCGAGCGCGTGCTGAATTACGTACGGGGCCAGGTCGAGCGGTAACGACGATGTCCGATTCCACTACCCATCTTCGGCTGCACCACATCGGCATCGTGGTCGGGAGCATCGAGCAAAGCATCGATGGATACGCCCGGAGCCTCGCCGCCAGCTGGGATGGTCGCATATTCGCCGATCCCCTGCAGAAGGTGAAAGTCACCTTTCTGCGACTGCCATGCGGCCCCGTGCAGATCGAGCTCGTCGCTCCCAACGCCGACGATGCCCCGGTGTTGAAGTTCCTGCGTGATCGCGGCGGGGGCATGCATCACCTCTGCTACGAGGTGCCGGACCTGGCGCGGGAGATCGCCGCGTTCCGCGCGCGCGGCGCGGTGCTCGCGAAGCAGCCGAAGCCGGCGGTGGCCTTCGACGGTCGTCGGATCGCATGGGTGCTGTCCTCGGAGCGACTCCTGATCGAACTTCTCGAGGAAGGGCCCGCCGCATGATCGATTCCTTCATCCTGAAAGTGAAGCGAGCCGAGACGCCGGCCTTCCGCGCCCTGAACCGGATGGCGAAGGCATGTTTTTCGGCGACGCTCCCCCTGCCGCGGGCGCTGCATCCCCTGCTGCGCGGCCTGTTCTCGTTTCATCAGGGTGCATCGACGGGCCTTCGGCGCGCCGTGGTGTACTTCTACAGCGAGCCGCTGTTTCGAAGTCGCTGTGATCGCGTCGGCCAGCGGTTCATGCTGGGGAGGATGCCGTTCGTCAGAAGTCACGCGCGGATCGAGATCGGCGATGACGTGAACTTCTTCGGCAAGGTCGACATCTTCAGTGGCCGGATTTTCGAGGAGCCGAGGCTGGTACTGCACAACCGGGTGGACATCGGCCACAACGTGGTGTTCGTCGTCAACAAGGAAATCGTGATCGAGGACGATGTGAACGTCGCCTCCGGTGTTCGCTTCATGGACACCGATGCCCATCCGAAGGACACCGCCGCCCGCATCGCCGACCTTCCGCCCCCGCCCGAGGAGATCAAGCCCGTTCGCGTCTGCAAGAGTGCGTGGATTGGCCAGAATTCGTTCATCCTGAAGGGCGTGACGATCGGGGAAGGCGCAGTCGTCGGGGTCAACAGCGTAGTGGTGACCGACATTCCGCCCTATGCGGTGGCGATGGGAAACCCTGCCCGGGTCGTGATCAGGGGCGCCAGACCCGATTCCTCGCCTACCTGAGGCAGAAGGGCCGGATCGAGCAATCCGGACGGGGGTGAGACCGCATGGGCGTCCCTGTCGACCAGCATGCGGATGCACGGACGGAGACCGTCCGCGTTGGCATCGGCCGTCCGTGCGCGTATTTTTTTGGGGCAGATTGCACGGACCACCCAAGGCACCGCTCCGACAGCACCCGACAGCGCGCTCCGACCCTTATCGCCCCAAGGAGTTCGGCCATGGCCGGACACAGCAAGTGGAAGCAGATCAAGCGCAAGAAGGCGATCACCGACTCCAAGCGCGCGTCCTCCTGGACCAAGGTCATCCGTGAGATCACCGTCGCCGCCAAGGCGGGCGGCG
>JAICUF010000213.1 GCA_025935995.1 Gemmatimonadales bacterium | reverse complement strand
GGCGGAGGGCGGCGCGCAGCTTCTGCTGGCTGAACGCGATGGTGTGGTACGGGACCACGGTGGTGCTCCGGACGAGGGTCGGTGCAGGCGATTGCATGGGGCGTGCCAGAGGGGCGAGACGGGCGGGACGGGCGGGGCGGGGGCCGCGAGGTTATTGGGGGAGAACGGGTTAGCAGCTGGACGGGCAGGGGGCTCCGGGCGACGGCGTGGAGGGGCCTTTCGCCGGCTACTCGGAATTGTGCGGATTTCGGGAAATCGGTAGCTTCGTCGCATATGTTCTGTTCGCGCTGCGGCAGCGAAGTCTCCGGCAAATCCCGATTCTGTCCATCCTGCGGTCTCGATCTCATGGCGACGACGCCCGTCGCGGCGATCGTGTCCGGCCAGGTCACGGACTTCGACATGGTGCGCGAGGCGCTCGCGTCGGAGTACGAGGTCCTGGAGGAGCTGGGACGGGGCGGGATGGCGCTGGTCTACCGCGCGAAGGACCGCCAGCTCGAGCGCGAGGTCGCCATCAAGGTCCTCCCGTTCTCCCTCGCCTTCGACGCCGAGTTCGTGGAGCGGTTCCAGCGGGAGGCGCGGACCTCGGCGCAGCTCGAGCATCCCAACATCATCCCGATCTACCGCGTGGGCCGCGCGGGCCGCGTCATCTACTTCGTCATGAAGTACCTCCGCGGCGGCGCGCTCTCCAACATCCTCGGCACCCGCCGCCTCTCGCCGCCCGAGATCCGGCGCATGCTGGTCGAGGCCGGCGGCGCGCTCGGCTACGCGGCGCAGCGCGGGATCGTCCACCGCGACATCAAGCCCGACAACATCATGTTCGACGAGTTCGGGCACTGCGTCCTCACCGACTTCGGGATCGCGAAGGCGGCGTCGGGGCAGAAGCTCACGGGGACCGGCATGTCCATCGGGACGCCGCACTACATGAGCCCCGAGCAGGCGCGCGCGCAGACGATCGACGGCCGGAGCGACATCTACAGCCTCGGCATCGTCGCCTACCAGTGTCTCACGGGCAACGTGCCCTACGACGGCGAGGACAGCTTCTCGATCGGCTACAAGCACATCACCGAGCCGGTCCCCGCTCCGCATCTCACGACCGCCGACGAGCGCCGCCTCTACGACGTGATCCGCCGGATGCTCATGAAGGACCCGAGCGACCGGTTCCAGGACTGCGAGGACCTGATCGCGGCGCTCCACGGCCAGCCCATCGCACCGGTGGGTGCGTTCAGGAACCGCGCGTCCGCCATCGCGCCGTCTCCCGCGGCGCTCGCGGTTCCCGCGGGCGTCGCTCCCGTACTGGGCGGCGCCGGCGGCGGCGTGGCCGTCGCCTCCAATCCTTCCGGCGCGCCCGCCTTTGCGAGCCAGCCGACGACGCCCATGGCGTCCCCCACCGTCGACAGACGGAAGCAGCCCATCGGCCGCCGCGCCTCGCCGCGCCGGGTGGCCGACCGATCGCTCGCGCTCCGGAGCGACGGCAACTCGAAGGCCTGGATCTGGGTCCTGCTCGCCGTCGTCGCCGGCGGCGCCGGCGCCGTCTACTACTACGAGTCCCACGGCTTCGCCTCCGGCGCCGCCCTCGGCGCCACCCCGGTCGTCATCACGGACTCTCTTCACCGCGCCGACTCCCTGACCGCCGGCCTCCCCGCCAGGCGCGACCCGAGCGCCGCCACGCGACCGCCTTCCGGCGCCACGGGTCAGGACTCCACGCGCGCTCAGTCGTCCGCCCCGTCCGCCTCGCCCGCCTCGTCCGCCTC
>JAICUF010000222.1 GCA_025935995.1 Gemmatimonadales bacterium | reverse complement strand
TGCGGCGCGTCTCATGGCGCAGCGAAGCGGGCTGCACCTGATCGAAGGGGCGCTGGCGATGCCGGCCGACAAGTACACGTACCAGCCGACCGGGGGGCAGATGACCTTCGGCGAGCTGATCGCACATGTCACGGGCGACAACCGCACGACCTGCGCGTCGTTCTCCGGCCTGACCCCGCCTGAAGAGCCGAAGCTTTCCCCGACCGCGCCGAAGGCGACGCTCGTCGCCGCGCTCTCCCGATCCGTCGCCTTCTGCGATTCCGCCTACGCCAGCGTGAGCGACGCGAAGCTCGGCGAGCCGGTCACCTGGTACGGCACCCGCACCACCCGGGCCGAGCCGCTGCTCGGACTGCTGACCGACTGGGCGGACCACTACGGCCAGCAGGCGATGTACCTTCGACTGAACGGCATTCTCCCCCCAACCGCCAGGAAATAGCCGACCTTGGTCAAGCGAGCGAACGGGCCGCTGCTGGCCGCCCTGCCCGAGGCGCCCGACACCACGCAGCTTCCGCTGTATCTCCAGCTGTACCGCCGGCTCAGGGACGGTGTCGTGAGCGGCGCGTTCCGGTCCGGCGACCGCCTTCCCTCCGCTCGCGCGCTCGCCGCCGACCTCGGCGTCTCCCGCAATACGGTCGAGGGGGCGATCAGGCAGCTCCGCGCCGAAGGGTTCCTGACCCGGCGGGTGGGCGCCGGCACCTTCGTGGCCGCGGCGGCGGCCGAGCCGCTGATCGGCGCCTCGGCGCGCGGAGGCGCGCGCGCGAAACGCGGCACCGTGCCGTCGCGTGCGCCGGGTGACGGACTCTCCCGCCGGGGCCGGAGCGTCGCGGAGTACTCGGATCCGTCGACCGAGCCCGCCGGCCGCTCGTTCGCCGACACCGCTCCGCCGCTGGAGGAGTTTCCGCTCGAGAGCTGGCTTCGGACGGTGGCGCGCGCTGCCCGCCGGAGCCGGCACGAGCTCCTGGGCCCGATGCACGAGGCGGGGTACGCGCCGCTTCGCCAGGCGCTGGCCGCGCATCTGGCGGCCGCGCGCGGGGTGCGGTGCGACTGGCGGCAGGTGCTGATCACCTCGAGCACGCAGCAGTCGCTCGACCTCGCGGCGCGGCTGCTCATCGATCCGGGCGATCCGGTGGCGTGTGAGAATCCCTGCTATGCCGGCGCGCGCGCCGCGCTGCAGTTCGCGGGCGCGAAGCTGGCGCCGGTCCGTGTGGACGACCAGGGCGCCGACTTCACGTCGCTGCCGGCTGCCGCGCGCGACGCGCGCCTCGCGTACGTGACGCCGTCGCATCAGTACCCGCTCGGCCCGACGATGACGCTCGAGCGACGGCTGGCGCTCCTCCGGTGGGCGGGCGACGGCGGGCGCTGGATCTTCGAGGACGATTACGACAGCGAGTTCGGCTACGGCGGGCGGTCGGTGATGGCGGTGCAGGGACTCGATCAGGCGCAGCGCGTCATCTACGCCGGCAGCCTCAACAAGATCCTCTTTCCCACGGTCCGGCTGGCGTACCTGGTCGTGCCCGAGCCGCTGGT
>JAICUF010000192.1 GCA_025935995.1 Gemmatimonadales bacterium | reverse complement strand
TAGCAGAGTCTGTAGATGTCCTCGTACTGGGCCACCTCGCCGATGAGCTCGGCGCCGTGGGCGCGCAGTCGAGTTATCGTGTCGTCGAGGCTTTCGACGGCAAACATGACGCTCCGGAGTCCCAGCGCGTTCGGCGGTGCGATTGCCGGTTGGATCTCGACCAGTTCCGGATGGCGAAACTTCGTCAGCTCGAGCCGCCCGCGCCCATCCGGGGTCCGCATCATGACGATGTCCACCTGGACACCTTCGAGCCCGTTGATGCGGTCCACCCACGAGCCCTCGACCAGCATATTGCCATCGATCGCCATGCCGAGCGCAGTGAAAAAAGCGATCGCGGCTGGAAGGTCGTCGACGACGACGCTGATGTGGTCCAGTCTCTTGATCGTCATGTCCCTGAGGGTCTGTGGCAGGTGCGTCAGGCAACCGCGGGATGCGCGGCGACGGCGGCGGCAACGATCACCCGGACCACGGTCTCGGGCTGCGAGATGAAGACGCAATTGCTGCCCGCTGACTCGGAGGTGCCGGCGACGCTGACCCCGTGCCCCGAACGATTGTAGCACCGAACAGCGAGATCGCCAGACCCATGCTGGTGAACGATCTTCCCACCCCGTCGCTGCTTCTCGACCTCGACCGGCTCGAGCGCAACTGCGACCGGATGATCCGCCGGGCCGCCGAGCTCGGCGTCCGGCTCCGGCCCCACATGAAGACGGCGAAATCCGCCGACGTCGGGCGGCTGGCGACGCGCGAGCGCGCGGTCGGCGTGACCGTGTCCACGCTCGCCGAGGCGGAGCATTTCGCCCGGGACGGATGCCCGCGTGGAGGGCGAGTGGGCCAAGGTCACGGGGTGGTCGCCGGCGGGATAGGAGCAGCGCCGGCTATTGTAGAGTAGGATAGAAGGGATCCCGCGATCCGCCGAACCGGAACGGGACGGTCCCACATCGAGGCGCCCGTGAGCTGGCTCTTTCCCGACGAACGTCGATTCTTCGAAGACTTCAGCGCCATCGCCGCGCAACTGACGGCACTGGCGACCCTCCTGGAGCAGGCGCTGGACGACCCGGCGCGCCTGCCCGCGGCCGTGGTCACCATCGGCCGCCTGCAGGGGGAGGCAGACGAGGCGGCCCGCGAGCTCGACCTCCACATGGACCAATTGTTCATACCGCCGATGGACCGGGAGGACATTCACCTCCTGTCCACCCGGCTCGCCCTGGTGGCGGATTTCATCGGCGGCGTGGCGCGCCGGGCGGTGAGTCTCAAGGCCACCGCGCGCCGCGAGCCGGCCGTGCGCCTGGCCCGCATCGTGGTTCGGGCCGCCGGCGAGATCGAGATGGCGGTCCGTAACATTCGCAGCAGCGACGAGGTCCTCGCGCGGTGCCTGGAGATCAAGCGCGCCGAGCAGGAAGGGGACGCCGCTTGGCAGGACGCGGTGACGGAGCTGTTCGCCGGCACGCCCGATCCCATCGAGGTGATCCGGTGGAAGGCGTTGTACGACCAGCTCGAGGACACGCTCGACGCCTGCGACGACGTGGCGAACGAGCTGGAGACCCTCACCGTCAAGCACGCGTGAGCAGTCTTCGTTTGTGAAAACTCTCGGCATCGTCGGCGGAATCGGTCCGGAATCCACGATCGAATACTATCGGTTCATCCTCGATGGCTACCGCGCCCGGATGACCGACGGGAGCGCGCCGCACCTCCTGATCGACAGCCTCGACGTCAACCGCGGCATCGCGATGCTGGACGCGAACGATCTGTCCGGCCTCACGAACTACCTTTCCGCCTCGGTCGAACGCCTGGCGCGAGCGGGCGCCGAGATCGCACTCATCGCCGCGAACACGCCCCACCTTGTGTTCGATGAAGTCCAGCGCCGATCGCCGATTCCGCTGCTCAGCATCGTGCAGGCCGCCTGCGAGCATGTGCGAAGTCTGGGGTATGCACGGGTGGGGTTGCTCGGCACCGGCTTTACCATGCGAGCCCGCTTTTTCCCGGAGGTATTCGCCCGGGCCGGAGTCGAGCTGGTTGCACCGAGCGAGGCTGAGCAAGCGGTCATCCACAGGATCTACATCGGCGAGTTGCTCGAGAACCGATTCCTGCCCGAGAGCTGCCAGGCCATTCTCGCGATCATCGCCCGCCTGCGGGAGGAGGAGCGGGTCGAAGCGATTCTCCTCGCGGGCACGGAGCTGCCGCTCCTTCTGCGGGACGCCGGACCGGAAGCCCTCCCGCTTCTCGACACGACCATGATCCATGTCGCTGCCGCGGTTGATGCGCTCGTGAAGTAACCGCTACCCCTTCCTGGTCCACGGCGGCACGATCGTGTTCATCCGGGCATACGCCACCAGCTGGCCCAGATGTTCGTGCAGGTCGTCGAGGGTGTAGGTGGTCGCCACGCGGGGCAGCGTCCGCTGTCGTAGTACCTGATGGGGGAGTTGATCTTCGCCAGAGACAGGCCGTCCAACGTGGCGCTCGGACTCTGCATTGCCCGGTCCATGACGGCGATCCCGTACGGACCGGGGCCCGGAAGGTTCCACGGTCTTTGTGTGACCCTGCTCACGCTCTCCAGTCGTCCAATGTGCTATACATGCGTGCTTGAAACATTCTTGAGTCTGAACAGTGAAGGAGCACCACATGGCACGAGTTACTGCTGTATTCGACGACCAGGCGCTGGCTGAAGGAGCTGTTACCGAGCTGCGGCGCTTAGGGG
>JAICUF010000205.1 GCA_025935995.1 Gemmatimonadales bacterium | reverse complement strand
CTCCTCATCGCCGACGACCAGCCGGACGTGCTGGAGGCCGCGCGTCTGCTGCTCAAGGGCGAGGGATACGAGACGCGCACCGCCCGCTCACCCGCCGCCGTCCTGGCGGCGCTCGACGGCGAGGACTTCGACGCCGTCCTCATGGACATGAACTACTCGCGCGACACCACCTCGGGGCAGGAGGGACTCGACCTCCTGCCCCGGATCCTCGCGCACGACCCGACGCTGCCGGTCATCGTGATGACGGCGTGGGGCAGTGTGGACAAGGCGGTGGAGGCGATGCGGCGCGGCGCCCGCGACTTCATCGAGAAGCCGTGGGACAACGCGCGCCTCGCCGCGACGGTGCGCACCCAGGTGGACCTCGCGCGCGCCCTCCGCCACGGCGCGCGGCTCGAGACCGAGAACCGGCTCCTCCGCCCCGCCGGCGCGCCGACCCTCATCGCGGGCTCGGCCGCGATGCAGCCGGTGCTCCGGCTCATGGAGCGCGTGGCACCGTCCGACGCGAACGTCCTCATCATGGGCGAGCACGGCACCGGCAAGGAGGTCGTGGCGCACTGGATCCACGCCGCCTCGGCGCGGGCCGAGCGGCCGCTCGTCATCGTGAACGTGGGCGGGCTCTCCGAGGGCCTCTTCGAGAGCGAGCTGTTCGGCCACGTGAAGGGCGCCTTCACCGACGCACGCACCGACCGGATCGGCCGCTTCGAGCTCGCCGACGGCGGCACGCTCTTCCTCGACGAGATCGGGAACCTGGCACCCGCGCAGCAGGCGCGGCTCCTCCGGGTGCTGCAGGCCGGCGAGTTCGAGCGGGTCGGCTCGTCCCGCACGCGGCGGGTGGATGTGCGGGTGCTCGCGGCCACCAATCTCGATCTCCACGCGGAGTCCGCGGCCGGCCGGTTCCGCGAGGACCTCCTCTTCCGGCTCAACACGATCGAGCTCCGGCTCCCGCCGCTCCGCGAGCGGCGCGACGACATCCCGCCGCTCGCGGTGCATTTCCTGGAGCGCTACGCGGCCCGCTACGGCAAGCGCGGCCTCCGCTTCGCGCCCGACGCACTCGCCGCGCTCCAGGCATTCGACTGGCCGGGCAACGTGCGGGAGCTCGATCACGCGATCGAACGCGCGGTGCTGATGGCCGCGGGGCCGCTCGTCGGCGTGGCGGACCTGGGCCTCCGCGGCCGCGCGGGCGCCGCACCCGACCTCGAGGCCATGCCGCTCGAGGAGGTGGAGGCGGTGCTCATCCGGAAGGCACTCGCGCGGCACGGCGGAAACGTGAGCCTCGCCGCCAAGGCGCTCGGCCTGAGCCGGAGCGCGCTCTACCGCCGACTGGAGCGTCATGGCCTCTGACGGACCCGTCGCACCGAAGCCGGGCCACGAGCGCCGCGTCTTCGCGCTCGCGCTGTGGTCAGGCCTCCCCGCGGTGCTGCTCGCCGCCTGGTTCCTGTGGGCGCAGCCGCACTCCCTCAAGGTCCGCCTCACGTTCACGATCGTCACGGTCGGCGTCTGGCTGGTGGGCGCGCTGGTGCTGCGCGAGCGCGTGGTGCGGCCGCTCCAGACGCTGTCGAACCTCATCGCCGCCGTCCGCGAGGGCGATTTCGGCATGCGGGCCCGCACCGCGGGAGGCGAGGATGCGCTTGCGGTCGCCTTTCTCGAGGTCAACACGCTGGGCGAGATGCTCCGGGGCCAGCGGCTTCGCGCGCTCGAAGCCGGCGCGCTGCTCCGCCGCGTCACCGAGGAGATCGACATCGCGCTCTTCGCCTTCGACGCGGGCGGCGTGCTCCGGCTGGTGAACCGCTCGGGCGAGCTTCTCATGGCGCGTCCGGCCGAGGCGCTCCTCGGGCGCACGGCGGAGAGCCTGGGACTCGCGGAGTGCCTCGACGGCCAGACGCCGCGCACGCTCGACGCCGCGTTTCCCGGCGGCTGGGGCCGGTGGGAGATGCGCCGGAGCTCGTTCCGGCAGGACGGCCGGCCGCACGAGCTGATCGTGCTGGCCGACGTGAGCCATGCGCTCCGTGCCGAGGAGCGTGCCGCGTGGCAGCGGCTGGTGCGCGTGCTCGGTCACGAGATCAACAACTCGCTCACGCCCATCAAGTCCATCGCCGGGAGTCTCCAGTCGCTGGCGGAGCGGCAGGACCGGCCGCCCGACTGGGAGGAGGACCTGCGCGGCGG
>JAICUF010000176.1 GCA_025935995.1 Gemmatimonadales bacterium | reverse complement strand
GTCCGAGAGCGCGCCGATGAGCGGAAAGGAGATCGTGTCGCCCGCGAGGTGGATGAAGAGGAGATAGGCGCCGGCGACCGTCGCGCTGATCCGGGCCGGCACGACGTCGAAGATCACGGCCGCGATCGGGCCGTTGAACCACGAGAGGAAGAAGAACGCCGCGCAGAAGATGGGGACGAAGTGCGCCATGTCCCGGATCATCAGCAGCCAGACCGCGAGCGGCGCGCCGATCAGGAGCCCGAGCGAGATCGTGATGACTCGCGACGTGTCGGTGTAGCGCCGGAGCCAGTCGGCGAACACGCCGCCGAAGAGCGCGCCCGCCGTTCCCGCCACCAGCCCCCACGTCCCGAGCAGCACCGCCGCGCGGCTCACCGTGAGCCCGAGCTCGCGCGACATGAACGTGGGCGCCCAGCCGACGATCCCGTTCATCCCGAACGAAATCAGGGCCCCGCCGATGAAGACGTAGACCAGCGTCGGCGTCCGGAGCACCATCGCGAGCGCGCGCACCAGCTCGTCGAAGGCGCCGCCGAGCGGGCCGGCCGGCTGGCTCGCGCCGCTCCGGCCCATCCGCACCACCCAGCGCCGGATGTTGAGCGCGAGCCCCAGCGCCACCGCCGCGGAGAAGACCGCCACGTCGGCCTTGCTGTCGGTATCGCCGATCCAGAGCGCGGCGATGCCGCCGACGGCGACGCCGATGATGAGCGGGGTGAAGTGCCGTGCCAGCGCGTTGAGGCCCATCTCGAGGTCGCGGAGATAGCTGCGGAGCGACAGCCGGTCGAGCGAACGCACCGGGTCCTCGAGGCGCGCCGCCAGCACCGCGAGCGGAAAGCCCGGCAGTCCCACCGCCACCAGCGCGGTGCGCCAGCCGTACGTCGCCTCGATCCGCCCGCCGAGCCAGATGCCGAGCACCCCGCCGACGGTGATTCCGGCGGAGAGCACGCCCATCGCAAAGGCGCGCCCGCGCGAGGGGAAGTAGTCGGCGACGAGCGACTGCGACGCGGCGCCGAAGGCGGCCCCGCCGAGCCCTACGACCGCGCGGCAGACGAGGAGCGCCGGAAAGGAATGCACCGCGCCGCTCAGCGCGGTGAAGGCGCTCCAGACGAGGACGCCGCCGGCGATGACGGCGCGCCGCGAACGGAGGTCGCCGAGGACGCCGAACGGCAGGGCCGCGAGCGAGAAGACCAGCACGTACGCGGAGGCGACCCAGCCGAGCTGCGCGTCGGTGATCGCGAGGTCGTGCTTGATCGCCTCGAAGAGCGCGAAGACGACGCTCCGGTTGACGTAGCTCAGCAGGTTGATGACCGCGAGCAGCCCGAGCGCGTACAGCGCGTAGCGCCGCCCGGGCAGGCGGGTCACTGGTCGGGGTACTGCGGGTCGAGCCCGCCGATCACCGGAATGGCCGGCCGCTCCTCGCGGGCGCGGATCACGATGTCGGCGGCTTCACGGGGGTCGTCGGTGAGGCGGAAGAGCTCGAGGTCGGGCACGCTCACCTTGCCCTCGCGGGACACCGTGTCGCGCAGCCAGTCGATCAGCCCCTGCCAGTAGGCCTTGCCGAAGAGGATCACGGGGAAATGCTTCACCTTCCCCGTCTGGATGAGCGTGAGCGCCTCGAACAGCTCGTCGAGGGTTCCGAAGCCGCCGGGGAAGACGATGAACGCCGTGGAGTACTTCACGAACATCGTCTTTCGCACGAAGAAGAAGCGGAAGTTGATGCTCCGGCGCACGTACGGATTGGTGCCCTGCTCGAAGGGGAGCTCGATGTTGCAGCCGATCGAGAGGCCGCCACCTTCGACCGCGCCGCGGTTCGCCGCCTCCATGATCCCCGGCCCCCCGCCGGTGATGATGGGGCACCCCGCCTCCGCCAGCATGCGCGCGGTGACGACCGCCGCCTGGTAGTGCGGGTCGGTGGGCGGCGTTCGCGCGGAGCCGAAGATGGTGACGCCGTCGGAGATGTCGCCCAGGTTGTCGAAGCCCTCGACGAACTCGCCCATGATGCGGAAGACGCGCCAGGGATCGGTCTTGAGGAGCGCGTCGGGCCGGTAGCGGGTCTGCGGCCCCTCGAGGAGGACTTCGTCCTCGGTCGGCCGCTTGATGTCGCCGCTCTTCCGGTAGGGGCTGTTGGGAAAGCTCGGGTCAGTCACGGGTCAGGCGCTCGATGGCGGCACGGTGATCGTCGGGCACGTTGTAGAAGTAGGGCGAGATGCGCACATGGCCCGGCCGCGCGTCGGTCACGATCCGCGCCTCCGCCAGCCGCCGCACGTCGCGATGCGGGTCGTCGCTCGGCAGCATCACGATGCCGGTGCGCTCCTCGGGAGTGGGCGCCACCTTGGGCCGAAGTCCCGCCGCGCGGGCCCGCTCGATCAGGTCTTCGGTGAGCGCCATGGTGCGGCGGCGGCGCTCCGCCGCGCCCACCTCCGCCACGACCTCGAGCCCGCCGAGCTGCGCGTACACCGGCATGAGCGGCGGGGTGCCCGCCTCGAAGCGGCGCGCGTCGTCGTGCGGCTCGATGGCGCGCGGGTCGAAGCGGAACTGCTGCTCCTGCGAGAACCATCCGGTGGCCCGCGGCATCAGCGCCGTCGTCAGCTCGGGCCGCACATAGAGGAAGGCGACACCGGTGCCGCCGAGCAGCCACTTGAGACCGCCGGCGCAGTAGAAGTCCACGTCGAGCGCCTTCACGTCCACCGGGACCTGCCCCGCGGCCTGGTAGCCGTCGATCAGCGCGAGAGCGCCGCGCCGGTGCGCGATGGCGGCGATGGCCGCCGCGTCCTGCAGCGCCCCGCTCGTGAAGAAGACGTGGCTGGTGGCGATGAGCGCGGTCCGGTCGTCCACCGCCCGCTCGATGGCTTCGAGCGGGACGCGCGTGTCGTCGGGGCTCTCGACCACCACCACCTCGACCCCTTCGCGCGCCTTGGCCAGCCACTGGTACGCGATGGTCGGAAAATCGAGGCTCGTGACCACCACCTTCGGCCGGCGGGAGTAGTCGAGCGACTCGCCCACGGCGGTAAGCGCCGACGAAATGCTGGGATGCAGCGCGATCTCCGATCCCGGCGCTCCGATCACCCGGCCGTACGCCGTCCGCAGCTCCTCGAGCGCCGCCCACCAGACGTCGTACCACGCCGCGGCACCGCGCATCTCCCAGAGATCGAGGTATTCGTTCACCCGCGCCCGCGCCCGGAGCGACAGCGCGCCCAGGGAGCAGCTGTTGAGGTAGATCGAATGCCGGAAGATCGGGAACTGGTCGCGGTGACTCAGGGCGGCGGCGGGGGCCCGCGCGGTGCTCGTCATAGGGCGGGAATATACCCGCATGCTGTTACCTTGGAGGAGCCGCACGCATGGAGCCACCATGGCCGATCCGACACCCTCCGACGCCGGACCGTACGCCGGGTCCTGGAGCGCGCTCGCGCTCCGGCT
>JAICUF010000172.1 GCA_025935995.1 Gemmatimonadales bacterium | reverse complement strand
GGCATGGCGCGCACCGCCGCCACCGCCCGCTTCAGCATCGCCACCACCATCGGCCTCGCCATCATCGCGGTCACGGCGCCGCTCCTCGGCACGATCGCCGACCGGACGGCGTCCAAGCTCCGGCTGCTGGGCCTCTTCCTCGTGCTGGGCGCGGCCGCCACCGCCGCGATGTACTTCATCCGCTCCGGCGACTGGCTTCTCGCGCTGGTCCTCTTCGTGCTCGCGAATATCGGCGCCAACGGCAGCTTCGTGTTCTACGACGCCCTGCTCCCCCACGTCGCCAGGCAGGACGAGATGGACCGCGTCTCCACCGCCGGCTACGCGCTGGGCTACATCGGCGGCGGGCTCCTGCTCGCGTTCTGTCTCGTGATGACGCAGAAGCCGGGATGGTTCGGCCTCCCGCACGGGCCGGGCCTGACGGCCGACCAGGCCGCCCTGCCGGCGCGCATCTCGTTCGTGCTCACGGCCGTCTGGTGGCTCGTCTTCTCGATCCCGCTCTTCCGCCGCGTGCCCGAGCCGCCCGCTCCACCGCGCGATGCCGCCCTCGGCCGCTCGGCGGCGGTCGAATCCGTGGTCCAGCTCCGGCGGACCTTCCGGGACCTGGCCGGCTACCGGGAGGCGCTGCTCATGCTCGTGGCCTTCCTCCTCTACAACGACGGAATCGGAACGATCATCCGGATGGCCGCGATCTACGGCGAGGAGATGGGCCTCTCCCGCGGGATCATGATCGGCGCGATCGTGATGGTGCAGTTCGTGGGGATTCCGTTCGCGTTCCTGTTCGGCTCGCTGGCCGGCCGGATCGGGGCGCGCAGCGCCATCTTCCTCGGCCTCGCGGCCTACATCGGCATCTGCGTCCTCGGCTACTTCATGCGCACGGCGACGCACTTCCTGATCCTCGCGGGGCTCGTGGGCGTCGTGCAGGGCGGCACGCAGGCCCTCAGCCGCTCGCTCTTCGCATCGCTCATCCCGCGACAGAAGTCGGGCGAGTTCTTCGGCTTCTTCAGCGTCTTCGAGAAATTCGCGGGTATCTTCGGACCCGCCGTGTTCTCGATCGCGATCCTCCTCACCGGCTCGAGCCGCTCGGCGCTGCTCTCCATCATTCTCTTCTTCGTGGCGGGCGCGTGGCTCCTCGCGCGCGTGGACGTGACCGCGGGCCAGCTGCGAGCGCGCGAGGCCGAGCGCCGGCTCGAGGCCGCATGATCGATCCGCTCGAGCTGACGCGGCAGATGGTGGCGATTCCGTCGCCCACGGGCGAGGAGGGCGCGGTCGTGGACTGGCTGGCCGCGCTCCTCGAGCGGCTGGGCTATGCGGTCACGCGGCAGCAGGTGACGCCGGGGCGGGACAACATCTACGCCGTCCGGGACGCACCCGAGGTCGTCTTCTCGACCCACCTCGACTGCGTCCCGCCGTACCTGCCGCTCTCGGAGGACGCCGAGTTCATCCATGGCCGGGGAAGCTGCGACGCGAAGGGCCTCGCCGCCGCGATGGTGGCCGCCGCCGAACGACTCTCGGCCGAGGGGGAGCGCGGAGTCGGCCTGCTCTTCGTGGTCGGCGAGGAGTTCGGATCGGACGGTGCGCGTGCGGCGGCGTCGCTCACGCCGAAGGGTCGCGTCCTCATCAACGGCGAGCCCACCGAGAACCGCCTCACCATCGGGCAGAAGGGCGCGCTGGGCATCCACCTCCGGGCCGAGGGCCGAGCCGCCCATTCCGCCTACCCGGACGAGGGCGACTCGGCCATCGAGCGACTCCTGGCGGTGCTCGCGCGCATCCGCGCCCTCCCGCTTCCGAGCGACGAGCTGCTGGGCCCTTCGACGCTCAACGTCGGGACCATCTCGGGTGGGGTCGCCCCGAACGTGATCGCGCCGGCCGCCGAGTCCAGGGTGCTGATCCGCACGGTCGGGCCGACCGACGGCCTCAAGTCCGTGATCACCGACTGCCTCACACCCGGCGTCACCGCGGAGTTCGTGGCCGAGATCCCGGCCTACAAGGGGCGCGCGCCGGCGGGATGGGAAAGCACGGTCGTCAGCTTCGCCAGCGATCTCCCGTTCCACGAATCATGGGGCGAGCGCTTCCAGATGGGCCCCGGCACGATCCGGGTGGCCCACACCGATCATGAGCGGATCGCCAAGCGCGAGCTGCTCGAAGGAGTGGAGCAATACGTGAGGCTGGCGAGGGAGATGATCGGAAGGACGGAGGGGCCGAAGGATGGAAGGGCGGAAGGGCCGTCAGCCGCGGCGAAGCGCTCCGGCTAGCTGGCTCGACTTGCCCGGGGCCAGACGTCGAGCTAGTAACAAGCGTCCCCGGCGAGCGCTCCGCCCGCCCCGTCCGCCCTCGCCCGCCTCTCTACATGCCCACACGCACCCACTATCTCTGGTTCAACACCAAGCGCCGCCAGGAAATCATCGACATCACCGACGACGTGGCCGAGCAGGTGCGCCTGAGCGGGGTGACGGAGGGAATGGTCCTCGTCTCGGCGATGCACATCAGCGCGTCGGTGTTCGTGAACGACCATGAGTCGGGTCTCTGGCACGACATCCTGCGGTGGCTCGAGGAGCGCATCGCTCCCTGGAATCCGTCGGAATACCGCCACAACGACACCGGCGAAGACAACGCCGCGGCCCATCTCCGCAGTCTCACGATCGGCCACGAGGTCATCGTCCCGATCACCGGGGGCAGGCTCGATTTCGGACCGTGGCAGCGGGTGTTCTACGGGGAGTGGGACGGACAGCGGAAGAAGCGGGTGGTGATCAAAGTGATGGGTGAGCAGGCAGCGACTCCGTCAGCTACGCCCGCTTGAGCTTCGCCTCCTGGGGCGGCGGGCCCAGCACGCGGTTCCGGCCCGCTTCCTTGGCCTCGAAGAGCCGCGCGTCGGCCTCATCGAGGAGCTCATCGGCCGTGACGCCGTCTCCGGGGAAGATGGCGATGCCCGCGCTGATCGTGAGGTTGGCGGTGGTCTGCTGCTTGGGAAGGCGGATCTTGAGCTCGGCGATCGCCTGCCGCATGGACTGCAGCTTCTCCATCGCCTGTTCCGCCGAGGTCATCGGCATCACCATCACGAACTCCTCGCCGCCGTAGCGGGCGACGAGATCGCTCCGCCGGACCGAGTGGCGCACGAGCGTGCTCACGGCGCGGAGGGCCGCGTCGCCGGCGGCGTGGCCGTGGTTGTCGTTGAACTTCTTGAAGTGGTCCACGTCGAGCATCACGAGCGCCAGCGACTCCTCGTGACGGCGCGCGCGGCTCAGCTCGCTCGCGAGCCGCTCATCGAAGTAGCCGCGATTGAAGACGCCCGTGAGGCGGTCGATGGCCGAGAGCCGTCGGAGCGACTGCGCGCGGATCACCACCGCCGCCGCCAGCACCGTCGAGACCGCGAGCAGGATCACGCGCGATGCCTGGACGGTCCAGACGAACATCCCGTACGGGTAGGGCGCGAACGCCAGCGAGTTGAGGTCCCAGTGGGCCGACGCGTAGAACACGATGCCGCTGTACTGCAGCGTCGCGAGGACACCCGCCAGCAGGCAGATGCGTACGTCGTAGCGCAGCG
>JAICUF010000188.1 GCA_025935995.1 Gemmatimonadales bacterium | reverse complement strand
GTGCGCAGGGTGTCGTGCCGATCGATCACGTGCTGCACGGCGGCCAGGTAGCGATCGAGCAACGTCCGGTCGGGGAAGATCATCTGCCCGACCAGCAGGTACGGATCGCCGTCCTGCGCCATCAGGTGATGGAACAGGATGCCTTCCTGCAACGGAGACAGGGCGTAGACGTCCTGGACATTGGGCATTCCGCCCGGCACGGCCGCGAGGACACGGTCGATCTGCGCCTGGTTCAGGTCGGCCAGTGGCAGCAGGTCCGGGGTGATCGCCGTGCTGTCCGCTGCGATGCGATTCGGAGGAACGTTGACGTCGAACTGCTGCGTCGCGAGACTGGTGGTGCGATAAAGGCGAATGAGCTCGTCTCTATGTTCTCTAACCTTGGAAACCAGACGCGGATCCAATCGGCGCGATTTGGACAAGAGTTTTAACTTGTTGTCCGAAACGACGACATCGATGCCTTCGTTCTTGAGGGTCTCGATAAGATTCGCGAGGGTCATGATTAGATTTCTGTGATGAAATGTATGGCCGAAGCCAGATCAGCCAGGTTCGGCGAAACGAAGAGGGCCCGGACCTCGGCAGCGAGACCGAGCTTGTGCAGGCGCGCCATGAGGCGCACGGCGAGGAGCGAGTGGCCACCGAGGGCGAAGAAGTTGTCGTGGCGGCCAATGCGTTCGACGCCGACGCCGAGCAACTCGGCCCAGAGCGCTGCCAAGGTGATCTCGACGTCACCGAGCGGCGCTTCATACGCCTGACGCGCCAGGGCTTCGTCGTCAGGCGCGGGCAGCGCCTTGCGATCGAGCTTGCCATTGGGAGTGAGGGGCAAGCGGTCCAGCCGGACGTACCCGGCCGGCAGCATGTGCTCGGGCAGCGACTGCGCCAGGTGCGCGCGCAGCGTCGTGGCTAGATCCGGATCCTCGCTCGCCGGACCGGTGACGTAGGCGATCAGGCGCTTGTCGCCGGATGCGTCAGCATGCGCGAGCACGACCGCGTCACGCACGCCGGGATAGGCGAGCAGCTGGGCCTCGATCTCGCCGGGCTCGATCCGGAAGCCGCGGATCTTGACCTGCTGGTCGTTGCGGCCGAGGAACACCAGGTTGCCGTCGGGCAGATACCGAGCGAGATCGCCGGTACGGTACATCCGTGCCCCGGGCTTGTGGGCGAACGGATCGGGGACGAAGCGCTGTGCGGTGAGCGCCGGGCGATGGAGATATCCGCGGGCGATGCCGGCGCCTCCGATATAGAGCTCGCCGACGGCTCCGAGCGGTCCCGGCTCGCCGTGGGAATCCAGCAGGTAGATCTGTGTATTGGAAACTGGGCGTCCAATAGGAATTGTCTCGTCGGCGAAGTCGGCGTCGCGTGACCAGGCGACCGCACATACGGTTGCTTCGGTAGGACCGTACGCATTGTGGACGTTGGTTTCGGCGCTTGGAGCTCGAACGACAGCAGGACTTGGAGCCTCGCCTCCGAGGATCAGAGTCGCCAGGAAATCACTCGCTCTTCCCGCCTGAAGGGGCGCACACACCGCGGGCGGGAGGAGGGTATGCGTGATGGCATTGCGGTCGAGGTAGTCCCAGATTCCGTGACGTTCCGGTAGCGTCGGGAGATACAACGCTGCCCCGGAGCCGAGTGCCGTGAAGACCTCGAACGCACTGGCATCGAAGCTCAATGATGCGAATTGTACGACTCGGCTTTGGCTGGAGACTTCAAACAGCCCCACACTCCACTGCGTCAGATTCACCCACCCACGATGTGCGACCATCACGCCCTTCGGGCGTCCGGTGGATCCGGAGGTGTGGATGATGTACGCGAGATGAGCGGCGCAGAGACCGGGGACGACCGGGTCGACGGCGGGGAGGTCCCTTGTCTCGAGCTGGGCTCGAGCCACGTCGATCACGCTGAGATCAGCGGGCGAGGAACCCAGCGCGGTGCGGCCCGCCGCGTCGACCAGGAGCAACACCGGCTGGACGTCGGCGATCAGAGCGTGCAAGCGGTTGGCTGGGTAGGCCGGGTCGAGCGGGACGTAGGCGCCACCGGCCTTGAGCACGGCCATGAGGGCGACGATCATGGCGGGGCTGCGCTCGAGACACAGGGCAACGCGGGTATCGGGCCGGACGCCGGCAGCGATGAGCCGGTGGGCGAGCCGATTGGTACGAGCGTTGAGCTCGGCATAAGTGAGCGCGGTATCGCCCTGGACGAGGGCGATGGCTTCCGGGGTGGCCCGCACCTGCGCTTCGAACAGCGCGTGGATGCACTGCTCGGCGGGATATGGCGTCGCGGTGTCATTCCATTCCCGGAGCAACAACCGCCGCTCGTCGTCACCCAGGAGCGGGAGGTGCGCCACCGGCCGGTCGAGATCATCGACCAGGCCACGAAAGGCGGCCAGGAAGTAGTCCCGCCAGCGCACCATGGTCGCTTCGTCAAACAGCGCGGTGGCGTAGCCCAGCTCGCCGACGATCGTGTCGCTCGCCTCGGCAAGATTCAAATCCAGGTCGAACTTCGCCTGAACATGAGGCGCCTCGATGGACCTGATGTCCAACCCCGGTACGGCGAAGCTCCGGCCCGCGCTGTCCCAGGAAAACATGACCTGGAACAGCGGGGTGCGATCGAGCCGCCGTTGCGGTTGCACGATCTCGACCACCTGCTCGAACGGCAGGTCCTGATGGTCCTGAGCGTCGAGGGTTGCCTGGCGCACGCGCGCCAGCAGCTGGGCGCCGTCGGGGTCGTCGGAGAGATCCAGGCGCAACGCCAGGGTGTTGACGAACAATCC
>JAICUF010000065.1 GCA_025935995.1 Gemmatimonadales bacterium | reverse complement strand
CGATGACGTGACGGGCGAGATCGTCCGGCTGGGCGGCACGCCCTCGGGCGAGCACGGCGACGGCCGCCTGAGGGCGCCCCTCCTCGAGCGGGTCTACGGCGCCGGCATCGTCTCCCTCTTCCGCCGGGTGAAGGACGCCTTCGATCCCCATGGTATCTTGAACCCGGGCGTGATCGTGCCCGACGGCGGGGCGTCCGTCGCCCGCCTCAAGACCGGCGACGGCGCCGTGCCGCTGCCGCCCGACATCGCCGCCGGGCTCCGCCGGATCGAGCGCACCGGCGGCTATGCGACGCCGCGGCTCTCGCTCGCGGACTGATCCGCCCGCTCTCAATTCCCACTTCGACCGGCCGCCGACTCATGGAAATCCTGAAGACTCCCCGCGTTTCCCTCCTCGCGCGTCCGCAGTTCCTCGAGCCGGCGCACCTGCCGGTCCAGTGGAAGGGCGAGGCGAGCGACGGCGAGCGGATCGCGGAGTTCGCGGGGCGCCTCTGCTACATGAGCCAGCACAACCCGGCCGGGCGGACGACGGCGGAGTACCTGCGGAACATCCTGCGGCAGGGGCACGGGTCGGTGTTCGAGCACTCGCAGTACGTGCTCCTCATCGAGGGCATCTCGCGCTCGTGCAGCCACGAGCTGGTGCGGCACCGGGCCGGCTTCGGCTACTCCCAGCTGTCGCAGCGGTACGTGGACGAGTCCCACGCCGCCTTCGTGATGCCGCCGGCGATCCAGGGCGACCCGGCGCTGGAAGCGGCGTGGCTCGCGCAGGTGGAGGCGGCGCAGGCGGCGTACGTGCAGGCGGTGGAGGGACTGATGGCGCGCTACGCCTGGGTGGAGGACCGGGTGCACCGGCGGAAGCTGGCCCGCGAGGCCGCGCGCAGCGTCCTGCCCAACGCCACCGAGGTGAAGATCGTGGTGAGCGCCAACGTCCGCGCCTGGCGCACCATGCTCGAGCTCCGCCTGGGCGAGGGCGCCGAGCTGGAGATCCGCCGGATGGCGGTCGCCGTGCTCCGCCTCCTCCAGTCCGAGGCCCCCGCCCTCTTCGGCGACTTCGAGATCTACCGCGGCGAGGACGGGAACGAGTCGGGGAGGGTGGAGTATCACAAGGTGTGACGGAAGGGCGGAAGGTCGGAAGGACGGAAGGCTAGCGGGTGGAAATCGAGCGGTACAGGCCCCAGAGCTGGCGGCCGGTTTGCGATCGAAGGGATTCGAGGGCGCCACTTGCTGGAAGGCCACGGTCGCGGGCAAAGAGCAGGAGGTAGCTCAGCTCGGAGAAGGAGCCGAGGCTGATGTCCAGGTAGCGTCGGAGCTCGCGCGTTCCGCGCTTCGCAACGCCCTCGGCAATGTTCGCCGGGACGGAGAGCGCCGCTCGGCGCACCTGAGCGGTCAGGCCGTAGCGCTCGCTGACCGGCCACGCTTCGGTCAATTCGTACACGGCGAGCGCCAGTCGATGGCTGCTTCTCCAGGCATCGAGCTGTTCGAAGGGCATCATGCGCCACACTACCACCGCCCTCCCACTGGAGCCGCCATCGACTGCCGCACGAGGAATCCTTTTTCTTCCGACCTTCCGACCTTCCGACTTTTTCCCCCGACTTTTTCCCAAAAATCTATTGTGCCCCCGTTCGCTTTTTCTTACCTTAGTGCGTCGACATCGCAGGACTCGCGCGGCTCGTCCTTGCAGGCGGCCTTTTTTGTAGAGGAATCCTTTGGCGGTTCGGATCGGACTGGCCTACAATCTCAAACCCGAGGCGCCGGCTACTGCAGCCGGGGCGACGTCCGACTCCCCTCCATCTTCCGACGATCCTCCAAGCCCGGCGCCCGGCGTCTCCGCGGCGCGCACGCTCCGCAGCGACCTCGAGCAGCCCGACCTCTACGCCGAATGGGATGAGCCCGCGACGATCGATGCCGTCGAGCGGGCTCTCGCCACTCTCGGCGAGGTGATCCGCCTCGAGGCCGACGCGCAATTTCCCGCACGCCTCGCCGCCGCCCGACCCGACTTCGTCTTCAACATCGCCGAAGGGCTCTACGGTCCGAACCGCGAGGGCCACGTACCGGCCATCTGCGAGTTCCTCGGCGTGCCGTACCACGCCTCCGATCCCCTCGCCCTCGCGCTCGCCCTCCACAAGGGACGCGCCAAGGAGATCATGGCGCAGCACGGCGTGCCCACGGCGCCCTTCGTCCTCGCGCGCTCGCGGGACGATGCGCGGAACGTCTCGCTCCCCTTTCCCCTCTTCGCCAAGCCGGCCTTCGAGGGATCGGGCAAGGGCGTGAGCGTCCGGAGCCTCTGCCACAACCGGGCCGATCTCGTCGCACAGGTGGACCACCTGCTCGCCACCTACCGCCAGCCGGTGCTCGTCGAGACCTGGCTCCCGGGGCAGGAGTTCACCGTCGCCGTGATCGGCAACGGGGACGAGGCGCGCTGCCTCCCCCTCGTGGCGATGCGCTTCGATACCCTGCCGGCCGGCGCCCCGCCGATCTACGGCTACGAGGCGAAGTGGCTCTGGGACACCCTGAGCAACCCGCTCGACATCTACGCCTGTCCGGCGCCGGTCGACGAATCGCTGGCCGACGCGGTGCGCGCCGCGGCCCTCGCCGCCTACCGCGCCCTCGACTGCCGCGACTGGTGCCGCATCGACGTCCGCTGCGACGGCGCGGGCAACCCGATGGTGGTCGAGCTGAATCCGCTCCCCGGCATCCTGCCCGACCCGCGCGACAACTCGTGCTTCCCCAAGGCGGCGCGCGCCGCCGGCATGGACTACGACGACCTCATCCGCACCGTCGCCGACATCGCCTGGCGCCGGATCAGCGGCCGCTCGCTCCTGGCCGGAGCCGCCGCGTGAAGATCGCGATCATCTACGACGCGGGCAGCGCCGAGTGGAGCGCGCAGGACGTCGCGGCCGTCCTCGAGAACATCCACGAGGTTCGCGCCGCCCTCCGGACCCGCGACCATGAGGTCGAGCTGGTCCCGGTCCGCGCCATGGAGTTCCGGTGGCTGAGCCGCGCCCGGCGGGCCGACCTGATCTTCAACCTCTGCGAGGGGATCAACGGCCACGCCCGCTTCGAGGACTACGTCGTCTCCACCCTCGAGCTGACCGGCGTGCCCTTCACCGGCTGCCGGGCCTGGCCCACGACGATCGCGCACCGCAAGCACGTCGCCAATACGCTCATGGCGGCCGCCGGGGTGCCCGTCCCCGCCTTCATGCTGGCGCGCGCCAACAAGATTCCGTCGAGCTTCCCCCTTCCCGCGATCGTCAAGCCCGCGGCGGAGGATGCGAGCGTCGGCATCGACGGCGGCGCCGTCTGCACCACCCGCAAGGCACTCCGGCAGCGGGTGTCGCAGATGCTGGAGCAGTTCGAGGAAGTGATCGTCCAGGAGTACGTGGCCGGCCGGGAGTTCAACGTCGGCTTCGTCGGCGCGCAGATGCTCCCGATCTCGGAGATCGACTTCACCGGGATGCCGGAGGGAAGCTGGCCGATCGTGACCTACGCCGCCAAATGGGTCGCCGGCAGCCCCGACGACCTGGGCACCACGCCGGTGTGCCCGGCGCGGCTGCCCGCCGACGTGAGCCGGCGCATCGGGCAGATCGCCCGGCTCGCGTGGGAGGAGATGGCGGGCGGCGAGGGGTACGGCCGGGTGGACATGCGACTCTCGGAGAGCGGGCAGCCCTACGTCATCGAGCTGAATCCCTGCCCCGACCTCTCGAGCAACGCCGGGCTCGCGCGCATGGCGCGCGCCTTCGGCTGGGACTACGCCGAGCTGGTCACCCGGATCGTGGACGAGGCGATGAACCGGTCGCAGAGCACCCGCGCCGCCGCCGCGCTCGCGATCGGTACGGTGCCGGCGTGACCGCCGTGCGCGGGGCTGTCCGGGGCGCCACCGTCGTGGCGGCCGCCTCGCTCCGCTCCGTCCGTGCGGCGGATCGCGCTGCCGTCGAGCGCATCACCCGCGCGGCGGGACTCTTTCGCGAGGACGAGATCCCGGTGGCGATCGAGGTCTTCGATGCGGCCGCCGCCGGTGACGCGTCCTACACCGCCCTCGCCGCCGAGATCGACGGCCGCGTGGCCGGCTGGATCTGCTGGGGGCCGACGCCGTGCACCCTCGGCACCTGGGACCTCTACTGGATGGCGGTCGATCCCGCGCGGCAGGGGAGCGGGATCGGGACCGCGCTGATGCGTGAGATGGAGCACCGCCTCGCGGGCCTCGCCCGCGTGATCGTGGTCGAGACGGCGGGCCGGGCGGACTACGCCGGCACCCGCGCCTTCTACGAAGCGCGCGGCTATCGCGCCGTCGCGACGATCCCCGAGTTCTACGCCCCGGGCGACGATCAGGTCGTCTACGTGAAGTACCTCACGAGCATCACGCAGTGAAGGAGGACCGGTAGCGTCATGGAGACCTGGCAGGAAGTCCTCAGAAAGAACTCGATCTCCTCCCTCGAGGCGCTCGCGGCCAGGTTCGGCCCCGAGAACTTCCCCGACCTCGACCGCCTCCGACAGGCGGCGGAGAACTTCGAGTTCCGGATCTCGCCGGCGATGGTGGATCTCATCAAGGCGCCGGACGATCCCATCTGGCGGCAGTACGTGCCCAGCGTCGAGGAGCTCGACGTGGTGGATGGCGTGGTGGACTCCCTCAACGAGGACGAGGACAGTCCGGTACCCAACATCACGCACCGCTACCCCGACCGCGCGCTCTTCCTGGTGTCGCCCGTCTGCGCCACCTACTGCCGCTTCTGCACCCGGCGCCGCAAGGTCGGCGATCCCGAGAAGATCCCGATGTCGCAGTTCGAGAGCGCCTTTCAGTACCTCGAGCAGCACACCGAGATCCGCGACGTCATCATGTCGGGCGGCGATCCGCTGCTGCTCAACGACCGTCGCCTCGAGCTGATCCTGCAGCGGCTCCGCGCCATCCCGCACCTGGAGATCATCCGGATCGGGAGCCGCGTGCCGTGCCATCTGCCCGAGCGGATCACCCCCGAGCTGTGCGCCATGCTCAAGAAGTACCACCCGCTCTACATCAACACGCACTTCAATCACCCCGACGAGCTGACGCCCGCCGCCATCGCCGGCCTCGGCATGCTGGCGGAAGCGGGCATCCCGCTCGGCTGCCAGACCGTGCTCCTCAAGGGCGTCAACGACAGCCCCGAGGTGATGAAGCAGCTGATGCACAAGCTGCTGATCGCCCGCGTCCGGCCCTACTACATCTACATGGCCGACCAGGTCGCCGGCGGCGAGCACTTCCGCACCAGCGTGCAGACCGGGATCAAGATCATGGAGGCGCTCCGCGGCTGGACCAGCGGCCTCGCCATCCCGGCCTTCGTGATCGACGCGCCGGGCGGCGGCGGCAAGATTCCGCTCCTGCCGGAGTACGTCGTCAGCATGACCGACGAGGAAGTGGTGCTCCGGAACTTCCGCGGCGAGCGCTACGTCTACCGGCAGCCGCAGGAGGAAGTCGGCGTCGGGAGCCGCAACGGCGACCCGGAGTACCTGCCGACGTTCGAGCTCACGAAACGGAAGCGAACCCGCACGGCGAAGCCCAAGCGCAAGAGCGCCTGAGCCTCGCAGACGTCGCAGTCCCGAATCGCCCTATCCGCCCGGCCGCTGCCGGGCGGTCGGCGTTTCAGGGGGCTGCTATCTCGTTCCGTCGCGGGGAAGCCGTCCGGCGGGGTTCACCGTCCAGCCGGGCAGGGTCGCGAGCCACGAGAAGGGGTCGATCGTCACGTTCTCGAGCCGGCGGTGGACGGCGGCGGTGTTGGTGAGCGCGTACAGAAAGATCGCCGGGGCGTCGGCCGCGATCGTGTCCATGGCCTCGCGGTAGAGCGCCGCCCCGCGGGTGCGGGTACGCTCGCGGCCGGCGCGGGCCAGCAGAGAGTCGAAGGCCGGATTGCCGTAGTGTCCGTAGTTGAGCGCGCCCCAGCCCGCCCGCGTCCACTGGTCCGCCAGCCCGCGCGCGCTCGGCTCGTCGAGATAGGCGCCGACGTAGGCATCGAAGCGTCCGGCGCCCAGCCGCTCCTGGAAGACCGGGCCGTCGACCACTGTCACGTTCACCGCCACCCCCAGCTGCCGCCGGGCCTCCTGCAACGCGACGGCGATGTTCCGCCGCGTCGCGCTGGTGGACGGCACCATGATGTCGACGCGGAGCGGTGCCGCGCCGCGGTGCCGCATCCCCCCGGCACCGCGCACCCAGCCCGCCGAATCGAGAATCCGCGCCGCGCGGAGAGTGTCGTAGGTCGCGGCCGCGCTGTCGCCCGCTCCGATCCAGAGGATCTGCGATACCGGCCCTCGCGGCACCCGCGTGGCCGGACCGAGGATCGACCGCGCGAGGAGCGGCCGGTCGGTGGCGAGCGTGAGCGCCCGGCGAACGGCGATGTCGCCCAGGACCGGATGCGGATGCCCGGCCGCATCGGCCACGCGGAAGGCGAGGAAGCCGAACACGGCCGATGGATAGGTCACGAGACGGAACGCCGGGTCCCCGGCGACGCGGCTCACGCGATCGGGCGCGCCGATCTGCTCCAGCAGGTCCGCCTCGTGGGTGAGGATCAGGTTGAGTGCCGCGTCGGGATCGGGCGCGAACCTCCAGATCACGCGCCGGATCGCCGGCATCGGCGAACGCGTGGTGTCGGCCTCGAGGGCGAGCGACTCGCCGTGCGTCCAGCCCGCGAGGCGATAGGGCCCGGACCCGACGAGACGCGCGGTCGTGGTGTCCGCTCCCCAGCTCTCGCGCGGGATCGCACCCCAGATGTGCTTGGGCAGGATCCGCACATGCCACGTCGCGTCGTAGAGCTGCTCGGGCGAGGGTTCCGCGAAGCGCAGCGTCACCGTGGCCGAGTCGTCGGCGACGGCGGTGATGCGGCCCGCTATGTACGGCCGCGCGCCGGCGTCCACCAGCGAATCTCCGTAGGCATCGAACGAGAAGACGACATCTTCGGCGGTGACCGGTCTGCCGTCCTGCCAGCGCGCACCGGGCCGCAGATGAAAGCGCCACGCGAGCGAATCGATTCGCTCCCAGCTCGCGGCGAGCGCCGGCCGGAACGCCGACGTGTCCACCGGTGCCCCGCCCGGCGCGAGATCGGCGAGACGCTCATAGATGAGGTCACCCACATCGCGGCCGACCGTTTCGACCACGAGCGGCGGGAGGAGGGCCGAGGGCTCGCCGGTCGCGGCGATGACGACGGTGCCGCAGTCGCGACAGGCGGATGCCGGGCCACTCTCCCGGCCCGTGCAGGCGGCGCCCGTCCAGGCGGCGAGGGCGAGTGCGAGGGGTGCCGATCGAAGGCGCATCGGGAGGGCTCCGGGGTGCGGGTGGCAGTGCAATCTAAGGCGGGCGGGGCGGGCGGGGCGGGCGGAATGCATGGCTCGGAGCCCTGGCGGCGCGAGATCCGGGGCGGGAGCGCAGGTTGAGCGCCGGCAGCGGGGGTCGGACGATGGTCCCGGGATTGCACCAGGCGAAGGGAGAAGCGCGCGCCACTTCTTGCACTCCCACACCCGCAACGCCGGACTACGATGATGACATCGCCGAACCGGACCCTGGTTGCCGCACTGCTGGCGGCCACGCTCGCCGCCTGCAGCAGCGACAGCTTCATGCCGAGCGTCGCGGACGGGCCCGACCAGCTCCCGGAATCTTCGCTCAATGCTCTCGAGATCGCGCCGACCGAGGCGCCGGAAACGACGACGGTCAGCTTCTACGCGGTGAAGGGCGAAGGGCGGGAGCAGCGCCTCTACACCCGGAAGCCCGACGGCAGTCGCGACGACGAGTACCTGCGCTTCACGCTCGGCAACAACTCGCTGCTTGCCGCGCCCGACGGCCATCACTATGCCCAGGGCGACTCCGTCCTCATCACCATCTCGGTGGTGGATCAGTCGCGCATGCTGTTCGAGTTCCAGCCCGCGGGCCTCAAGTTCAACCCGGGCGACCCCGCCGAGCTGCGCGTGAGCTACGCGCCGGCCGATGGCGATCTCGACCACGACGGCGATCACGACGCCGTGGATGATTCGCTCGAGACGCACCTCGCCATCTGGCGGCAGGAGACGCCGGGCACGCCGTTCGAGCGGCTCATGTCCCTGGTGTCGACCTCGGATAATGATATCCGCGCCGACGTCCTGGGCTTCAGCCGGTACGCCGTGTCGTACTAGCAGCGGAGCCGAACCCGAACGCCGGCTGGAACGGGACAATACAACTGTAGTGTGGAAGCACTGGCGCGGCCCGATCGGACCTTCGATCTGGCCGCGCTTACTTGTTGCCGGAAAACGACTTGCGAATTCACTCCGGGTGGTACCCGCCTTGCACCGCCGGAAGGCGACCCAACTCCGGACGCCGCCATGCGACGACCCTTTCTCCGCCTGCCGATCCAACGCGCGGCATGGCTTGCGGCCCTCGTGTCCGTGGCCTGCGGGCAGGACGGCACGCTGACCGATCCCTTCGGACCCGGCGAGGAGCCGGCATCCAGTCTCAACATCATCGCCGCCGCACCCGACGCCGCTCCCCTCGAGGAGCTGTCGGTGAGCTTCTGGGCGTTCAGGGACCGCCGGAGCGAAGGCCGGATCCGACTCGCCGATCAGCCCGGTCAGGGCCGCGGCCACGAGTACCTCCGCCTCACCATCCCGCAGGATGCCCTGCTCGCGCGACCCGATGGAACACCCTTCGCGATGCGCGACTCGGTCCTCATCACCGTCCGCGTCGCGGACCCGGCGCGCATCCTCTTCGAGATGGAGCCCGCCGGACTCCGATTCGATCCCGCGCAGATGGCCGAGCTTCGGATCCGCTACGACATCGCGGGCGACGACCTCGACCGGAACGGCCGGCACGACACCGATGACGACGAGGTCGAGCAGCATCTCGGCATCTGGCGGCAGGCGACGGTGAACGGCACCTTCGTCCGCCTCGAGTCGGCCGTCACCTTCGGCAGTCACGAAGTACGCGCGAGTCTCCCGGGATTCAGCCGGTATGCAATCGCATACTGATCGTCGTCCATGACCGAGCCCGGCGGGGAAACGGCGCTCGCGGCGGCGACGGCGGCGATGCGCGCCGGCCGGACGCACGAGGCGGCGCGGCTGGTCGACACCGCGCTCGACGAGTTCCGGTCGCGTGCCGACGCCGACGGCCAGATGCGCGCCACGAATCTCGCCGGCGCGATCGCCTTCGAGCGCGGCCGGCTCGACGAGGCGGAGCGCGCCTTCGGGGCTGCCCTCGAGATCGCGCGGCGCCTCGCCGACACGCTCGTCGAAGCGCGCGCCGCGAACAACCTCGCCTCCGTGGAACACCTGCGCGGGCGGCCCGAGGCCGCGCTCAGTCTCTACCGCGGCGCCCTGCTCTCCTACCAGCGTCTGGGCGACCGCCGGGGTGCGGCGGAAACCTGGCACAACCTCGCGCTCAGCTTCCGGCAGCTTCCCGACCTCCGACAGGCCGAGGCCGCCGCCATCGAAGCGGTGCGTCACGCCGAGCTCGCGGCTGAGCCCGCCCTCATGGCACTCACGCTGCTCGGCCGCGCCGAGGTCGATCTGGATCGCCAGGACTATCCGCTGGCGGCGCGACAGATCGAGCGCGCCCGCGAGCTGGCGCGAAAGGCCGATGACCGCCTGGGCGTAGCCGAAGCCGAGCGCGTCGCGGCGCTCCTCGCCTGCCGCCAGGGTGATTTCGACGCCGCGCGCGCGCGGGCCGAAGCCGCCCGCGCGGTCGCCCGCGAAGAGGAGAGCGCGCTCATGGCCGCCGAATGCTCCGCGGTGGCGGCCCTCGCAGCCCGGGCCGCCGGCGACGCCTCCGCCGCCGAGCGGCTCCGCGCCGAAGCCGTGGCGGGCTATCGCGCGCTCGGGGCCGAGCCCCTGGTTACCCGACTCGAGGAGGCGTGGAACTCCCCTTCCTGAGCCCCTCCTGCCACACGTTGAGCCAATCACGCTGAAACAATGTGATATAGATCATGTCGCCGGGCAGTCCTGCGGCGCGATGTTGACACACGCCGGACCAGTGGCGTGTTCAGCCAAAGGAGACTGCGTGGCAGCTCGACTCGACCAGCTCATCGTCATTTCCCTGGATCCGGCCCTCGTTGGCGCCGTCGCCGAGGTGGCCGATGCCCTCTCGCTGCCCCTGGAACAGTGGCAGCGGGGGTCGGGAGAGCGGATGCCGCGGGGCGTGGCGCTGGTGGTCGCGGCCGGAAGCGGCCGCGAGCGGGACGGGCTCGACCTCCTCGATGACCTGCCGTCCACCAGCATGCCCGTATTCCTCACGGGCACCACCGCCGACCGGCGCGTGGCGGTCGCCGCGGTGCATCGGGGAGCCCAGGACTATTTCTCCCTTCCCGAAGACGCCGATCTGCTGCGGCGCGCCATCGAGCGCGGCATGCATCGGAACCGGGCGGAGGCCGATGCGGCGCAATTCGCGGCGGCGGAGCGGGAGGCGGCCGGGTTCAGCTCGATCCTCGGCCAGAGCCTCGCGCTCACGGCGACGATCGAGCATGCCGCGCGCGTCGCTGTGCGGCGCGACGTCACCGTGCTGATCCAGGGCGAGACCGGTACCGGCAAGGAGCTGCTCGCCCGCGCGATTCATTACCACAGCCCCCGCGCCGCGGAGCCGTTCGTGGAGATCAACTGCGCCGCGATTCCGGGTCAGCTGCTCGAGAGCGAGCTGTTCGGCCACGAGAAGGGGTCGTTCACCGGCGCCATCGCCGCGAAGTCGGGACTCTTCGAGCTGGCGCACGGCGGCACGATCTTCCTCGACGAGATCGGCAACCTCCCGATCGAGCTGCAGCCGAAGCTGCTCCGCGCGCTCGAGACGCACGCCGTGCGACGGGTCGGCGGCCGCGCGGAGCGGCACGTGGACGTGCGGGTCATCGCGGCGACACACGTGGACCTGATGTCGGCGGTGACGCGGGGGGAATTCCGGGAGGACCTCTTCTACCGGCTCAACGTCGTGTCCCTCACGCTGCCGCCGCTCCGCTACCGCGACGGCGACGTCGAGCTCCTGGCCGAGCACTTCGCCGAGCGGATCTCGGCGTCATACGAGCTGCCGACGCCGGAGATCGGCGCCGCGGTGCGGGCGCGCCTCCGCGCGCACCACTGGCCCGGCAACGTGCGCGAGCTCAGGAACGTCATCGAGCGCGCGATCATCCTCTCCCCCTCGGGGCGGATCGCGCCGGAGGAAGTGCTCAACGACGGGGAGGAATCGTTCGCGCAGCAGGGCACCCTGCCGTTCCCCACCGACCTCGCCACGCTCTCGCGGGCGGCGGCGCATGCGATGGTGGACCTGAGTGGGGGCAACAAGAGCGAGGCCGCTCGCCGCCTGGGCATCTCGCGGCCCAGGCTGCAGCGGCTGCTCTATGCCACGCCGGAGGAGTGAGCCGGGGTGCGGCGGAAGGCGCGCCAGTAGATCCAGGCGTTGAAGCCGACGACGATCACGCCGAGCGCGATCTGCGTTGGGCGCGTGAGGCCGTGCGGGTAGAGCACCGGCAGGATGTAGTGGTCGATGAAGCCGCCCTGATAGCCGGTCTGCCCTCCCAGGCGCCGATAGTGATTCTCGAGCGGCGTGAGCGGGCAGATCCTTCCTGAGAACTCGATCCAGGCGCCCCACGCGGCGGCGGGCAGGTGAACCCACGCCGCCCGCCGCCACCGGAGCACCAGCAGCCCACCCAGTACCACGAACATCACGAAGGCGGCGTGCAGCGCGACCACGAGGTCGGCCAGCGCGCCGGGACTCACGATGCCGCGGCGTGCTCCCGGTCGTTCTCCGCCGCCACCTTCGTGGCCACCTCGGGTGGCGCTTCGGCGTAGCCGTGCCGCTTCGCGCGGTGGGTGCCGCGCCCGTGCGTGATCGAGTGCAGCGTGGTGGAGTAGCGGTACAGCTCCGCCTCGGGCACGATGGCACGGACCTTGGTGAGCCGGCCGTCGGCCTCGGTGCCGAGGATCTGCCCGCGGCGGGCGCTGAGGTCGCCCATCACGTCGCCCAGCACGTCCTCGGGGGTCCAGACCTGCACGTCCAGCAGCGGCTCGAGCAGCACGGGCCGGCAGCGGGGCGCCACGTTCCGGAAGGCCATGATGCCCGCCATCTTGAACGACATTTCGTTCGAGTCCACGTCGTGGTACGAGCCGTCGTAGCACTCGGCGCGGAAATCCACCATCGGATAGCCCGCCACTACGCCGCGCTGCGCCGCCTCCTGCACGCCGCGATCGACCGCCGGGATGTACTTGTTGGGAATGACCCCGCCCACGATCTGATCGGCGAAGGTGTAGCCCTGCCCCCGCGGCTGCGGCGAGAGCCGCACCCAGCAGTCGCCGTACTGGCCGCGTCCGCCCGACTGCTTCTTGTGCTTGCCCTGGCCCTCGGCCTTGCCGCGAATCGTCTCCCGATACGCCACGCGCGGCCGGGCCAGCTCGGCGTGGACGCCGAACTTGCGCTCCAGGCGGCCGAGAATGGTCTCGAAGTGCCGCTCGCCCATCCCGTGGATCAGCGTCTGCCCCAGCTCCGAGCTGTACTCGAAGTGGAAGGTGGGATCCTCTTCGTGGATCTTGTGGAGCCCGGCCGCCAGCTTGTCCTCCTCCCCGCGCTGCTTCACGACGACGGCGGCGGTCGCGACCGCCTCGGGGAAGACCACGGGGGGCAGCTGGATCGGGTGGTCGCGCCGGCTGAAGGTGTCGTTGGTGTGCGTGTTCCGGAGCTTGGCCACCGACCCGATGTCGCCGGCCGAGAGGCGCTCGACCTCGATCCGCTCGCGCCCCTGCTGCACCGAGACGTGGTTCAGCTTCTCCGCCACCTCATGCTCGGCGTTCCACACCTCGTCGCCACTCCGGATGTCGCCGGTGTAGAGGCGGAAGAGGGTGACGTCGCCCACGTGGGGCTCGGAGACGGTCTTGAAGACGCGGGCCGCGAGCGGTGCGTCCACCGGAGCCTTCAGCTCCGCGGGTGACGGGAACAGCTCGACCATCTTCTTGAGCACCGTCCGGACGCCGTAGGTCAGCTCGGGCGCGCCGCAGAAGAGGGGCACGATGGCGCCCTGCAGCATCCCGCGCTTCACCGCCGCCACGAACTCCTCCCGGGGAATCTCCTCGCCGCCCAGGTAGCGCTCGATGAGGGCGTCGTCGGTCGACGCGACGGCCTCGGTGAACTGCTCGGTGTACTGGCCGAATCGGGTCTGGTATTCGGGCGGGCAGTCGGCAACGTCATACTCGCCGGTCTTGGTGCCCTTCCGGTACAGGTGACAGTGGCCCGAGAAGAGGTTGATGATGCCGTGGAAGTCGCGGCCGTCGCCGATCGGGATCTCGACCGGGACGACGTTGGGCGAGAGATGCGCCTTCACGTCCTGGTAGACCCGCTCGAAGTCGGCGTGCTCCTTGTCCATGCCCGCCACGAACAGCATGCGGGGCAGATGGAGCTGGTCGCAGAGCTCCCAGGCCTTCTCGGTGCCGACCTCGACGCCGGCGGTGCTGCTCAGGACCACGACGGCGGCGTCGGCGGCGTTCACGCCGGTGACGACCTCGCCGAAGTAGTCGAGGTAGCCCGGGGTGTCGATCAGATTGAGCTTGGTGTCCATCCACTCGGCGTAGGCGAGGCCGAGGCTGATCGAGTGCTTCCGCTCGATTTCGTCGGGGGAGTTGTCGGTGAGGGTGGTGCCGTCCTTGATGCTGCCGTGCCGGCGGCTCGCTCCGGAGACGAAGGCGAGTGCGTCGACGAGGGATGTCTTGCCGCTT
>JAICUF010000109.1 GCA_025935995.1 Gemmatimonadales bacterium | reverse complement strand
GGCGCCACCGGCACCGGCAAGACGAAGACCCTCCAGCTCATGGCGGAGCAGATGTCGGCGCAGGGCATCCCCGTCTTCGCGGCCGACATCAAGGGCGACCTCTCGGGCATCGCCGCCCCCGGCACGGCCGACGATCGCGTCACCGGCCGCGCAAGGGACATTGGGTACGCATGGAAGCCGGCCGGCTCGCCGGTGGAGTTCGTGAGCCTGAGCGGGAAGCTCGGCGTGCAGCTTCGCGCCACGGTGAGCTCCTTCGGGCCCCTCCTCCTCGCCAAGGTGCTCGGGCTCAACGACACGCAGACGGGCGTGCTTACCCTGGTGTTCAAGTTCGCCGACGACCAGCAGCTCCCGCTCCTCGATTTCGCCGATCTGCGGGCAGTGCTCGGCTACCTCGGGTCGGACGAAGGCAAGGCGGCGCTTGCCACATATGGCGGCATGCAGGGCTCGACCGTCGGCGTCCTGCTCCGGAAGATGGTCGAGCTCGAGTCGCAGGGCGCGGGGCAGTTCTTCGGCGAGCCCGAATTCGACGTGAAGGACCTGCTGACCATCACACCCGACGGGCGCGGCGTGATCACCTGCCTCGAGCTCGCCGACGTGCAGGACAAGCCGGCGCTCTTTTCGACCTTCATGATGTGGCTCCTGGCGGAGCTCTACCACAATCTCCCCGAGGCGGGGGACCTGCCGAAGCCGAAGCTCGCCTTCTTCTTCGACGAGGCCCACCTCCTCTTCGACGACGCATCGAAGGCATTCGTCGCCGAGATCGAGCAGACGGTTCGCCTCATCCGCTCGAAGGGCGTCGGCGTATACCTGGTCACGCAGTCGCCGCGTGACCTGCCGGACACCGTGCTCGCCCAGCTCGGCAACCGCGTGCAGCACGCCCTTCGGGCCCACACGCCCGACGAGGAAACGGCGCTGCGTTCGGCGGTGCGCACCTTTCCGAAGACGCAGTTCTATGATCTGGAGGAGACGCTGCAGAGCCTCGGCATCGGCGAGGCGGTGGTGACCGTCCTCAACACCCGCGGCGTGCCGACGCCCGTCGTGGCGACCCGCATGATTCCGCCGGCCTCCCGGATGGCGCCGCTCACACCCGACGAGCTCGCCGCCGACATCCGCCACTCCGACCTGCTCGCCGAATACGGCACCGCCGTCGACCGTGAGAGCGCCCGCGAGCTTCTGGCCAAGCGCATGGCGGCCACCGCCCCGCCGGCCGGCGTGGCACCCCCTTCACCCGGCGGCCGCCCCCAGAAGACCATCGCCCAGGTGGTCGGCGCCGGCGTCATCGGTGCCATGAGCTCCACCGTCGGCCGCACCGTCGGCCGCGAGATCGTCCGCGGCCTCTTCGGGCTCCTGGGCGCCAAGCCGCCGAGGACGAGCACGCGGCGGACGACGAGATGGTGATGGGAGGCTGAGCCGTACTGTCCGTGGCCGAGGCCGCGGAGGCGGCGTATGTGCGTTGGGTCCACAGCGGATTCCGCCCCGCCTCACTCGTGCTGCCCCACCTCCACCATCACATGATTCTTCTTCCCTTTTCTCAGCAGGACGTATCTGCCCTGTCTCAGATCCCCCGGTGCGAGGCGCCTGTTGACGTCAGTCTCCACGACGCCGTTGATCGAGTAGCCGCGGCCCTCGATCCCGCGCCGTGCCTCGCCTTTGCTTGACGCGAGCCCCGCCCGCATCAGGGCGTCGACGAGCGGAAGCCCGTCGAGCTCGGATGACGCGATCGCGCAGGACGGCATGGTCGCGGCCAGCGCGGCGTAGTCCGCGTCCGCGGCTTCTCCGCCGCCGAAGATCGACTTCGCCGCCCCCTCCGCTCGCGCCGCCTCCTCCTCACCATGCACCAGCGCCGTCACCTCCCGCGCGAGGAGTCGCTGGGCGAGCCGCCCCGCCGGGTCCGCCGCCTGCGCCCGCACCGCGTCGGCGATCCGCTCGAGCGGCAGGAAGGTGAAGAGCCGCAGGAACCGCTCCGCGTCCCGGTCGTCCGTGTTGAGCCAGAACTGATGGAACTCGTAGGGGCTCGTCCGCGCCGGATCGAGCCAGACGTTTCCTCCCTCGCTCTTCCCGAACTTGGCGCCGCTCGCCGCCGTGAGCAGCGGGAAGACCACCCCGTGCACCTGCACGCCGTCCCGCCGCGCGATCAGCTCGATGCCGGCGGTGATGTTCCCCCACTGGTCGCTCCCGCCCATCTGCAGCTCGCAGCCGTCGGCGTGGTAGAGGTGCCAGTAGTCGTACGCCTGCGTCAGCATGTAGCTGAACTCGGTGAAGGAGATTCCCGATTCCATCCGCGCCTTCACCGACTCCTTCTGCAGCATGTAGTTGACGGTGAAATGCTTGCCGACGTCCCTCAGGAAGTCCATCAGGGCGAGCGGTCGGAGCCAGTCGGCGTTGTTGCGGACCCGCGCGGCCGTCGGGCCGTCGAAGGCGACGAAGCGCCGGAGCTGGCCCTCGATCGCGCGGACGTTGGCGTCGATCGTCTCGACGGGCAGGATGGGGCGCTCGGTGCGCTTGCCGCCGGGGTCCCCCACCATGCCGGTGCCACCGCCGATGAGCACGATGGGCGTCCCCCCGAGGCGCTGGAGCCAGGCGAGACCCATGATGGGGACGAGGTTTCCGACGTGGAGGGAATCGGCGGTCGGATCGAACCCGACGTAACCCGTCGCCGGGCCGGCGGCGAGGCGTGCCTCGGCCCCGGGCGTGAGGTCCTGAAGGAACCCCCGCCCCCGGAGCGTCGTGATGAGGTCGGTCATGGCGTTAATCGTACGCCACTCGCTACTTTTCACCAATATGCCGCGTCCCGTCGCCTCCCGCTCCAGTCGCAGCCCCAAGCCGAAGCGTGCTCCCCGAACCTGGCTCGAGCCCGGCCTCCGGCGGAACATCATCGTCGCCGTCCTCGCGACCATCACCTTCGCCTTCATCGTCCTCATCGGGTCGTGGATGCGGATCTGCGCCGGCAATGCCTGTCCCTCGGTGGACGGCCTCGTCGGCTATTCGGCCAACCAGGCGGCCAAGGTCTACGCCGCCGACGGCCGCCTGATCACCGACCTCGGGCTCGAGCGTCGCACCGTGGTGCCGCTCAAGGAGATGGCGCCCGCCGTCATCGCCGCCTTCGTCACCACCGAGGACAAGCGCTTCTACTCGCACCACGGGATCGACTGGTTCCGCGTCTTCGGCGCCATCAAGAACAACGTGCTGGAGGGGCGGGTGGCGGAGGGCTTCTCCACCATCACCATGCAGCTCGCGCGGAACCTCTGGCCCGACGACATCAGCGGACGCGACAAGAGCCTCCGCCGGAAGATGCGGGAGGCGCGCGTGGCGCTCGAAATCGAGCGCAAGCTGCCGAAGGACCGGATCCTCGAGCTCTACCTCAACCAGATCGACCTGGGAAACCGCGCCTACGGCGTCGAGGTGGCGAGCCAGCGCTACTTCGGGAAGTCGGTCCGCGATCTGAACGTGGCGGAGGCCGCGACCCTGGCGGCGATTCCCAAGGCGCCCTCGCGCTACAACCCGAAGAAGAATCCGAACCTGAGCGTGCAGCGCCGGAACGTCGTCCTCAACCTCCTCCGCGACGCGGGGAAGCTGAGCGCCGCCGATGCGGAGCGCTGGAAGGCCTACCCGCTGCTGCTCTCGTCCCGGTCCGACTACAGCGGCGTGGCGGAGTATTTCGTGGAGTACGTGCGGCAGCAGATGTACAGCCGCTTCGGGGACGATCTCTACAAGCAGGGCTACAGCATCTACACCACGCTCGACCTCGACATGCAGCAGGCCGCCGAGCGGTCGCTCGAGGAGCAGCTCTCGCGCGTCGAGAAGCTGCCGGGCTTCCGCCACGAGACCTACAAGCAGTACGCCGACGCCCACGCGGGCGACGACACCGGCAGCCATACCACGACGCCCTATCTGCAGGGCCTCGTGCTCACGCTCGACTCGCATACCGGCGCCATCCGCGTGATGATCGGCGGCCGCGACTTCGGCGACAGCAAGTTCAACCGCACCGTCCAGGCGCTCCGGCAGCCGGGCTCGACCTTCAAGCCGTTCGTCTACTCCGCCGCGATTCGCGCGGGCTACCCCCTGTCCCACGTAGTGGTGGATGAGCCGTTCTCGCTCGACGTGCCGGGTCAGGCGACGTGGACCCCGCAGAATTACGACCTCAAGTTCGAGGGCCCCCACGACCTGCGCTGGAACCTGAAGGAGTCGCGCAACATCCCGGCCATCAAGCTCGGCATGGAGGTCGGCGAGGATGCGGTCGTGGCCGAGGCACGGCGGTTCGGCCTGAGCACGCCGATCTCGCCGGTGCCCGCGATCAACATCGGCGCCGCCGACGTACTCCCGATCGAGATGATCAGCGCCTACACCGCCTTCTCCACGCTCGGTACGCGCGTCGCGCCGTCGGCCATCCTCCGCGTCGAGGATCGGAAGGGGAACATCGTCTGGCAGCCCACCCCGCGCGCGGAGGAAGTCATGAGCCCGCAGCACGCCTGGCTCATGACGTCGGTCCTTCGCGACGTGGTCCTGCACGGCACCGCCGCCGGCAGCGTCGGGATGCAGATCAACTTCCCGGCCGCGGGCAAGACGGGCACCACCAACGACGGCTTCGACGTCTGGTTCATCGGCTTCACGCCGGAGCTGGTGACCGGTGTGTGGATGGGCTTCGACCAGCCGACCAAGATCATCGGCAATGCCCAGGGCGGCCGGCTCGCGGCTCCGGCGTGGACGTCGATGATGAAGGAGGTCTATGACCGCCGGCCGATCCCGCGCGAGTGGGCGCGCCCGGACGGGCTCACCGTCGCGGAGATCGACATCACGAGCGGCTACAAGGCGACGACGCTCTGCCCGACGGACGTGCGCTACATGGAGTCGTTCATCCCCGGCACCGAGCCGGTGGAGTTCTGCCCGCTCCACCTGTTCGATCCGTTCGGCGGGAGCGTGATGGGCGGGACCGCCGCTCCGGCGGCGGCGCTGCCCCCTTCGCCCGGAGCCGCCGCGCCCAGGTGAAGCCGGGCCGGCAGGCCGCCATCCTCCGCGCCATTCGCGACCGGCGGATCCGGAACCAGGACGAGCTCCGGGCCGCCCTGGCCGCCGAAGGAATCGCCGCCACGCAGGCCACGCTCTCCCGCGACATCCACGAGCTCGGGCTGGTCAAGGTGTCGGATGCGGAGGGCTCGTTCTACGGGACGGGGACCGACGCCGGCGCCGTCCGCCCCGATCTGGGCCAGCTCGCCCGCACGCTGCTGCTTGGGGTGGACGGGGTGGGGCCGCTGCTCGTGCTGCGCACGGCGGCCGGTTCGGCCGGCGCGCTCACCGCCGCGATCGACGCGGCCGGCTGGCCCGAGGTGATCGGCACGCTCGCGGGCGATGATACGGTCCTGGTCGTGACGCGGGGCCCGCGCGAGCGGGAGGCGGTCGCCGGCCGGCTCCGCCGCTACTGACTCGCTCCCATCACCGACATGTCGAGCTCGCCCCGTCCCTGGGCGATGAGCGCGTCCATCCGGCTCGCGATCCCCGGCAGCGCCGCCAGCGGCGCATCGGCCGCCGTCTCGAGCATCAGCCCGACGTCCTTCCGCGCCATCGCCAGCTCGAAGCTCGGGGTGAAGTTGGCCGCCGCCATCGCGCGGCCCCGGCCGCGGAGAGTGGCTGACGGATCGAACTGGTTGAGCACGTCGAGCGCGTCTGCCGCTGGCACGTCCGCCGCCCGCGCCACGGCGAGCGCGTCCGCCACCAGGGCGGTGAGCCCGATGATGAAGGCATTCCCGCAGAGCTTCCGCACGGCGGCGAGGTCGGGTCGTTCGCCCACGTAATCCACCTTCGACGCCATCGCCTCGAGCTCCGCGCGGACCGCGTCATAGAGTGGGCGCGGCCCGGCGACCATGATCGTCCCGGTGCCGGCCCGTGCCGCGGACGGCCCGATGAAGACGGGGCAGTGCAGGTACCGGACCCCTTCCCGATTGAGCCGCGCCGACCGCTCCGCGGTGGCGGCGGGAAGGGTGGTCGTGTGGTCCATGAGGATCGCCTCGGCGGCGAGCCCCGGGCGGAGCGCCGCGATCACGTCCTCCACCACCGGATCGTCCCTGAGCACGAGATGCACGCGGGCCGCGCCGCGAACGGCGTCGGCCGGCGTGGCGGCCACGCGCGCCCCGAAGCGTTCGAGCGCCCGCGCCTTCGAGTCCGTCCGGTTCCACACGACGACCGTCTCTCCGCGCCCGGTGGCCGCCTCGACGAAGCCGCTCCCCAGGAGCCCGGTGCCGAGGAAGGCGACCGGTGCCGCGTCAGTCATCCTGTACCGAGGCGATCTCGCCCTGCCGGTGCGCCTCCACGAACCAGAGCCACTTGTCGATGTCGCGGGAGACGTCGGTGCAGAGGTCGGCCGCGTCCTTGTCGCCCAGCGCGTCGGTCTCCTCGATCGCCATGCGGATGACGCGCCCGAACTCCGACAGCGCGCCGGCGAGCCCCGCCACATGATCGGCGCCGGTCACGGCTCCGAGCGGGTACTCGCTGAGCACCGAGCGGCCCGCCGCCACGCGCGCGGTCCCCAGCGCCGTTCCGCCCAGCTGCACCACGCGCTCGGCGATGAGGTCCACGTAGCCCTCGACGGCTTCGTTGATCTCGTCGAACAGTTTGTGGAGGCCGATGAAGCCGGGCCCCTTCACGTTCCAGTGCGCCTGCTTGCACTGGGTCTGGAGATCGATGCAGTCGGCCAGCCGCTGGTTGAGGAGGTCGCAGACTTCGACGCGGGTCGTGGCGGGGAGGTCGTTCTGGGTGCGAAACAGGCGTGGATGGGTCGCGCTCGCCGTCTTTCTGGCGCGGGACGCTTTGGCCATGGATTCCTCCGTTCGGGTAGAACGCCATGTTAGCGGCCGGGGCGGTCGCGCGCTGTGACGGACGCCCCCTACCGCGGCCCGCGGGCGGCGGTTACGATTGATTTGACCTGGATCCTCACTCCCGGTTGCCGGCCGCCCGGCCGCGCCATCACGTACCCGCTGATCATTCGGGGAGAGTTCCCGTGCGGTGTCTGGCGCTCAACGCGTCCTTTGAGCCTCTCACGATGGTGCCCATCCGGCGCGCCCTCCGGCTCGTCATCGAGGGGAAGGCCGAGATCGTCGAGGCCGACGATGACGTCATACGAAGCGAACGCCTGACGCTGCCCAAACCCGCGATCATCCGCCTCGTCAAGTTCGTGCACGTCCCCCGCCGCTTCCGCCGCCAGGTCACCAACACCTTCCTCTTCGCCCGCGACGGGTACCGCTGCCAGTACTGTCACCGGCCGCAGAGCGATCTCCGGCACCGGGAGTGCCTGACCCGCGATCACCTGATCCCGCTCTCCCGCGGCGGCGACAACGAGTGGACCAACGTGGTCACGGCGTGCAGCAGCTGCAACACGCGGAAGGGCAACTCGCTGCCGCACGAGTGCCACATGGAGCCGATGACGCCGCCGCGGGAGCCGCATTTCGTGCACCTGAGCTGGGCCGTCCGCCGGCTCACCGTGGCGCAGGCCAAGTACATCAACCTGTTCTACGGGCCAGAGGCGCTCCGCGCGCTCGGGATGTAGGCCAGCGCCGCCCCGACGCCCAACCCGAGCGCCGCCGCCCCCCAATCGGCGGCGCTCGTGCGCTGGAGCCCGGCGATCGCCGGCACCGCGAGCATCACCCCCGCGATCATCCCCACCGCCCCCCCGATCACCCAAAGCCGTCTCCCTCTCTCCCGCCCGTCCGGTCCGTCCACTGCTCTCGCGCGCCCCACCCAGTATCCGATCCCGACCAGCGACACCGCCACCCAGATTGCATCCTCGGCCCCCGCGTACTCTCCGCGGTTCCTGCCCCACGGCCACACGAACCGCCAGTTCCCGCTCGGCGCGAGGACGAGGTGCCGCGTCGTCGTCCGACCCGCGCCGGTCGCCGACAGGGTCACGATGCCGGCGCGCCACTCGGCGCGGAGCGACAGAGGGACTCCAGGGGCCGGCGGCGCCGCGTCCGGGAGCAGCAGTTCCACGCTGTGCAGCCGGAGCCGCGCGGCACGGCTTCGCATGGTGAACTCGTAGTCGCGGCCCTTCTGCCGCCACTCGAGGAAGAGTTCGGCCCTGTCGTTGGCGAGGCC
>JAICUF010000023.1 GCA_025935995.1 Gemmatimonadales bacterium | reverse complement strand
GCTGTTCTACGCCAGCAACCCGAGCGAGTTTGCCCTGCGCGCCTCCGGCATCAACTCGGCGTCCGACCGGACGTTCACCGAGATCACCGGGAATCAGGGCGCCGGCCGCTCGCAGGACTTCACGGCCTGATGTTCCGCAAGGTGCTGATCGCGAACCGCGGGGAGATCGCCCTGCGGGTCATCCGGGCGTGCCGCGAGCTTGGGCTCGAGACGGTGGCCGTGTACAGCGAGGCCGACCGCGAGTCGCTGCACGTCCGCTTCGCCGATGACGACGTCTGCATCGGGCCGCCGCCCAGCCGGCTCTCCTACCTCAAGATTCCCGCCCTCATCGCCGCCGCCGAGATCACGGGCGCCGACGCGATCCACCCGGGCTACGGCTTCCTCGCCGAGAACGCGGAGTTCGCCGACACCTGCAAGGCGTCGAACATCACCTTCATCGGTCCGACCGGCGAGCAGATCCGCCAGATGGGCGACAAGGCGACGGCGCGCCGGCTGGCCCAGGAAGCGGGCGTTCCCACGGTGCCCGGCTCGCCGGGCACCATCGAGGACGTGGACGACGCGCTCGCCTTTGCCGAGTCGATCGGCTTTCCCGTGATCATCAAGGCGACCGCGGGCGGGGGCGGGAAGGGGATGCGGATCTCCACCGACCGCGAGCAGTTCGCGCAGCTCTTCGGCCTCGCCCAGAACGAGGCGCTCAGCGCCTTCGGCAACGGCGCGGTGTACGTGGAGAAGTACCTCGAGCATCCGCGCCACGTCGAGATCCAGGTCCTGGGCGATACGCACGGCCGGGTCGTGCATCTCGGCGAGCGCGACTGCTCGGTGCAGCGCCGCCATCAGAAGCTCATCGAGGAGAGCCCGAGCCCCGCGCTCACCCCCGAGCTCCGCGAGCGGATGGGCAACGCCGCGGTGGCGCTCGCGTCGAACATCGGCTACGTCGGCGCCGGGACGCTCGAGTTTCTCCTCGACACCGACGGCAGCTTCTACTTCATGGAGATGAACACCCGGATCCAGGTGGAGCACCCCGTCACCGAGATGGTGACGAGCTTCGACCTCGTGAAGGACCAGATCCGGGTCGCCGCGGGAGAGCCGCTCAGCTTTCAGGGCGACGGCCGCCGGCTGCGGGGCCACGCCATCGAGTGCCGGATCAATGCGGAAGACCCGTACCGGAACTTCCAGCCGTCTCCCGGTCTCATCACCGCCTACCATCCGCCGGGCGGCCCCGGAGTGCGCGTCGACACGCACGTCTACGCCGGGTACACGGTGCCGCCGTACTACGACTCGCTCCTGGCCAAGGTGATCGTCCACGGCAACGACCGCGCCGAGGCGCTCACCCGCATGGGGCAGGCGCTCGACAGCTTCATCCTCGAGGGCGTCACCACGACCATTCCCTTCCTCGCGCGCGTCATTCGCCACCCCGACTTCGCCGCCGGCAAGGTCGACACCCGATTCCTCGAGCGCGAGTCGCAACTGCTGAAGCCGGAAGCATGAGGCTGGACGTCGTCTTTACCCCGCAGGGCCTGGCGCCCGCCGACGTCACGGGCCGGACCGTGTTCGTGATCGACATCCTTCGCGCCACCACCGCGATGTGCGCCGCCCTCGCCCACGGGGCCAAGGCGGTCATTCCCGTCGGATCGAGCGAGGAGGCCGTGCGGCTCGCCCAGACGATCGGGAGCACCGACCTCCTGCTCGCGGGGGAGCGGAACTGCGTCCGCATTCCGGGCTTCCAGCTCGGCAACAGCCCGCTCGAGATGACCGACGAGACGGTGCGCGGCCGCACGATCATCATGACGACCACCAACGGCACCAAGGCGATGCTCGCGACGCAGGGGGCGGGCGCGGTCTACGCCGCCGCCGCCGCGAACCTGAGCGTGGCCGGTGTCGCCGCGCGCGACGTCCTCGAGCGCCAGCGCGATATGCTCATCGTCTGCGCCGGCCGGGACGGCGCATTCTCCCTCGACGATGCCTACGCCGCCGGCCGCCTGGCGGTGGCCGCGCTCGGTGGCCGGAAGCCGCGCAGGGGGCTCAACGACGCCGCGCTCGCCGCGCTCGACCTCGTGCGCCGCTACGGCGATGCCTGGTTTCGCCCGCTCGCCTACAGCCGGGCCGGCCGCGAGCTGATCCGGCTCGGCTTCAGGCCCGACGTTGAAGACGCGGCCCGGCTCGATGCGTACCCCGTGCTCCCGAACCTCCACGACCGCCGCGTGACGCTGGCTCCCGCCGCGTGACACCGGACTTTCGACGCCGCCTCGGCGCCATCACGGCGCTGGTGCTCGGGCTCTTCCTCGGGCTGACGCTCGTGCCCGGCGGATTCACCGGGCCCTCGGGTGCCGCGGTCGGCCGCGCGCTCAAGGAATGGCTCGGGATCGGCGCGCTCGGTTTTCCGCTCATCGGGCTGGGCGTCGGCCTGGCCGGCTTCGACCGCCTGCCGCGCCTCGACATGAAGCGGGCAGGCGTGCTGGTGGGCGCGCTGTGCGTGCTGGTGCCCTGCCTCGTCGGACTCCTGCTCATCGCCGAGCGCCCCGATCACGATCTCGCGCGCGCCATGGCCGAATCGACGGTCGGCGCGCGGGCGGTCGGCCTCGTTCCGGGCGCCATCAGCCACGCGCTGTATGCCTCGATCGGCGTGGCGGGGGGACTTCTCGTCTGGTTCCTCGCCCTGTCGGCCGTCACGCTGCTCACGTTCGCCTGGCATCCGCTGCAGCGGCTCGAGCGCGGCGCGGCGCCGGCGACGTCGCCCGACGACGAATCGCCCGTCGCGGCGGAGCGGGTCCGGCGGCCGCGCAAGCCACCGCTCCTCGCCACGCTCACCGAGCCGGAAGCGGCGGTGGAGCGTTCGGACACGCCGCGGGAGGCCGCGCGGAAGCCGCGCCGCTCGGCGCCGCGCAAGGCGGCGCCCGCCACCGAGGCGGCGGAGCAGGAGGCGGTCTGGACCGTGGATCTGCTGGAGCCGCCCCGCCTCAAGTCCATTGACGCGGGCGAGGCGGAGCTCAACGCCCTCCAGGAGCGGCTCGCCGCGACGCTGGGCGAGTTCAAGGTCGAGGGCGACATCGCGGGCCGCACGACGGGGCCCGTGGTCACCCAGTACGGCGTCCGGCTCCGTCCCGGCGTGAAGATGAATCGTCTCGTCGCGCTGGCCGACGACCTGGCGCTCAAGATGGCGGCGCGCTCGATCCGGGTGGCGCGGATCCCGGGGCGCGACATGGTCGGCGTGGAGGTTCCCAATCCGAAAGCGCGGGTCGTCGTGCTGCGCGAGCTGCTGGAGGCCGCCGCCTGGGACGCCGAGGAGCGGCTCCTGCCGGTCGCGCTGGGGCTCGATCTCGAGGGACAGGCTATCGTCGCGGATCTCGCGCGAATGCCGCATCTCCTGATCGCCGGCGCCACCGGCACCGGCAAGTCGGTCGGCATCAACGCGATCATCACGTCGCTCATCTACCGCTACCAGCACAAGGAGGACCTGCGGTTCCTGATGATCGACCCGAAGATGGTCGAGCTGTCGATGTACAAGGATCTGCCGCATCTCCGCCACCCGGTGGTGACGAACAACAAGGAGGCGGCCAAGGTCCTCAAATGGGCGGTGGCGGAGATGGACCGGCGCTACACGCTGCTCGAGGCCAACGGTGCGAGGAATCTCGCGGACTTCAACCGCAAGGTGACCGAAGGGAAGCCCCTCCGGAATCCCGGCCCGCGGCGGGTCACGCTCACCGAGATCAGCGCCGAGGAGCCGAATGCGGCGTCCACGGCGCCGATCGACGAGCAGTACAGCGGGGGCCGCCTGCCGCTCATCGTCGTGATCGTCGACGAGCTCGCCGATCTCATGATGACCGTGCAGGCGGAGGTCGAAACGCCGCTCGCCCGGCTCGCGCAGAAGGCCCGCGCCATCGGCATCCACCTGATCCTCGCGACCCAGCGGCCATCGGTGAACGTGATCACCGGCCTCATCAAGGCGAACTTCCCGAGCCGCGTCGCCTTCCGCGTCGCCTCGAAGGTGGACAGCCGGACCATCCTCGACGCCAACGGCGCCGAAGCGCTCCTGGGGAAGGGCGACATGCTCTTCCTGGAGCCGGGGAAGAGCGAGCCGGTCCGGCTGCAGGGCGCCTACATCTCGACCGAGGAGACGGAGGCGATCATGGAGATGTACCGCGCCCGGCGCGCCCGCCTCGAGCAGGAGGGACGGACCGAGGTGGCGGAGAGCGACATCCTGACCGAGGTGCCCGACGAGGGCGAGGGCGCCGCGGCCGCCGGCGCGGCCGGCGCGGCGGGGGATCGCGACGAGAAGCTCCGGGAGGCGGCGGAGGTCTGCATACAGAACCAGGGCGGATCGACCTCGCTGCTCCAGCGGAAGCTCGGCATCGGCTACGGCCGCGCTGCGCGCATCATCGACCAGCTGGAGGATGTCGGCGTGCTCGGGCCGCCGCACGGCAGCAAGCCGCGCGAGATCCGCATCGGCTTCGACCAGCTCGACGAGTACGTAAGCTGAGCTCCTGAGGCCCGCCGCCCGGCGTGGCCGGTTGCATCCGCGCTTTCCCGCGCCGCTCTGCATCGTCCGGATGCGGCGGTGCGCCGAGCGCTCCCTACCTTGCTTCCGTGCGCCGATTCATCCCCGTCGAGGAATGGCGAGACCCCCGGCACCTGCGCGGGATGGCCGGCGAGCGCGCGGCCCTCGCCTACCTCACCTCATGCGGCTGGCAGGTCGAGGCGCATCGCTTCCGGCTCGGCCGCCACGACGTCGATCTGATCGTCACCCGCGGATCGGTCGTCGCGTTCGTCGAGGTCAAGACACGCGCCACCGAGGCGTTCGGCTCCCCCCTCGAGGCGGTGGACTGGAGGAAGCGGCGAGCCATCGCCCGCGTGGCGGAGGTCTGGCGGCTCCGGCATGGACGCCGGGACGATGAATACCGCTTCGACCTCGTGACGATCATGCGGGGCGCCGATGGCCTGGCGGTCGAGCACGTGGCGGACGCCTGGCGTCTGTAGTGACTTGTAATCGGCCACATTCTGACACTTGTTTTCGGTGTAGGTTCGGTATTACATTGGTCGGCAGACAGTTTGTGCAGCAAAATCAGTCACTTCCATTCTGAGGTTCTCATGGCTGAAGAAAGCCGGCTCGAAGCCGATCGCCGCAAGGCTCTCGGCCTGGCCATCTCCCAGATCGAGAAGCAGCTCGGCAAGGGATCCATCATGCGCATGGGCGCCGACACTCCCCGGGTCCGGATCGGGTCGATTCCCACCGGCGCGATCAACCTCGACGCGGCCATCGGCATCGGCGGCGTCCCCCGCGGCCGCATCACCGAGATTTACGGTCCCGAGTCCTCGGGCAAGACGACCCTCACGCTGCATCTCGCCGCCAACGTGCAGCGGCTGGGCGGCGTCGCCGCGTACGTCGACGCGGAGCATGCGCTCGACATCGAGTACGCCAAGAAGCTGGGCGTCAACGTGGAGGACCTCCTCGTCTCGCAGCCCGACACCGGCGAGCAGGCGCTCGAGATCGTGGAGATCCTGGTGCGCTCGGGCGCGGTGGATCTCGTGGTGGTGGACTCGGTCGCGGCCCTCGTGCCCAAGGCCGAGATCGAGGGCGAGATGGGCGACAGCCACGTCGGCCTCCAGGCTCGGCTCATGAGCCAGGCGCTCCGGAAGCTGGCCGGCGCCATCAACCGGTCGAACTGCGCGGTGGTCTTCATCAACCAGCTTCGCGAGAAGATCGGCGTGATGTTCGGCAATCCCGAGACCACCACCGGCGGCAAGGCGCTCAAGTTCTATGCCTCGCTCCGGCTCGACATCCGGCGCATCGGGCCGGTCAAGGACAAGGAAGTGGTCGTCGGCAATCATGTGCGCGTGAAGGTGGTCAAGAACAAGGTCGCGCCCCCGTTCCGGCAGGCCGAGTTCGACGTGATGTTCGACGAAGGCATCAGCCACTCCTCGCTGCTGGTGGATCTCGCCTCCGAGGCCAACATCATCCAGAAGTCGGGCGCCTGGTACTCCTACGGCGACCAGCGCATCGGCCAGGGCCGTGAGAACGCCAAGCTCTTCCTCAAGGACAATCCGGCGCTCATGGCCGAGGTCGAGGAGAAGGTGAAGGAGCTCCTCGGCATGAAGGGCGGCCCCGTCCCGGCCGGCGTCGCCGGCGGTGAGGATGGCGACGAGTAGCCCCGAGCGGCTCCGCCCCGAGGGACCGATCACCTCCCTCGAGGCGGATCCGCGCCGCGGCGCCAGCGTGCGCATCCAGGTCGCCGGCCAGCCCTACTGCACCGTGCCGGCCGATGTCGCGGCGGCGGAAGGCCTCGACGTCGGCCTCGTGATCGACGATGCGCGCCACGAGCGGCTGAGTCGCGCGGCGGACGCCGAGGCGGCGTTCCGTACCGCCCTTCGCTCGCTCGAGGCGCGCGCCTACGCACGCGCCGATCTCGCGCGCCGGCTGGTGCGGAAGGGGCACCCGCGCGATGCCGTCGACCGCGCCCTGGCGCGTGCCGCCGAGCTCGGTCTCCTCGACGATGCCGCGTTCGCGCGGAGCTACGTCGAAACACGGGCGGCGCGCGGCCGCGGCCCCGTGCGGCTGACCCGCGACCTGGGCGCCATGGGCGTCGAGCGGAGCGTGGCGGACGCGGCGGTCGCGGCGCACTGGCCCGACGGGCGCGATGACGCGGAAGTGCCGCTCGAGCTGGTCACGCGGCGCGCCGCTCAGCTCGCGAGCCTGCCGCCGGCGGTGCGCCGTCGCAGGCTCCTCGCGTTCCTCGCTCGGCGCGGCTACAGCGGCCGCACCGTCAACACCCTGGTAAGCCGGGCCATCGCCGGCGACTGAGCTTTCATCCCGTCCCGCGGGGGGCCTATATTCCGCCCCATGAACGCGGCGACAATCCGGCGACTTTTCCTCGAATACTTCACATCCCGAGGGCACCGCGAGGTGCCCTCGTCCTCCCTCGTGCCCGAGGGCGACCCGACGCTGCTCTTCACCAACGCCGGCATGGTGCAGTTCAAGCGCGTCTTCCAGGGGCAGGAGCGGCGCGACTACCTGCGCGCCGTCACCTGCCAGAAGTGCGTGCGCGCGGGCGGCAAGCACAACGATCTCGAGCAGGTGGGCCACACCCGCCGGCACCACACCTTCTTCGAGATGCTGGGCAACTTCTCCTTCGGCGACTACTTCAAGCGCGCGGCGATCGCGTTCGCGTGGGAGTTCGTCACCGGGAAGGAGTACCTCGGCATCGCGCCGGACCGGCTGCTGGTGACGGTGCACCACACCGACGACGAAGCGCGCGCGCTCTGGCGGGAGATCGCCGGCCTGCCTGACGAGCGCATCTACGGACTGGGCGACAAGGACAATTTCTGGCAGATGGGCGACACCGGTCCCTGCGGACCGTGCAGCGAGATCTACGTCGACCTCGAGTGGCGCCCGGGCGACCCCCCGGCGGCGCCGGCCAAGCCCGCGTTCGAGCATCTCGCCGAGCAGGGCCGCTTCCTCGAGATCTGGAATCTCGTCTTCATGCAGTTCGACCGCTCGGCCGACGGCACGCTCACACCCCTCCCGCGCCCGTCGGTGGACACCGGCGCCGGACTCGAGCGCATCGCGGCCGTGCTGCAGGGCGAGGACGACAACTTCCACACCGACCTCTTCCAGCCGCTGCTCGATCGCGTCGGTGAGCTGGTCGGCCGGAGCTACGATCGCGCTTCCGCCGAGCGCGGATCGTTCCGCGTGCTGGCGGACCACGCCCGCGCGGTGACCTTCCTGCTCGCCGACGGGGTCACGCCGAGCAACGATGGCCGCGGCTACGTGCTTCGCCGCATCCTCCGCCGCGCGGTGCGCCACGCCTGGCTCCTGGGCCGGCGCGAGCCGACGCTGGCGCCGCTCACGGCGGTCGTCGTGGAGCGAATGGGCGATGCCTATCCGGAGCTCCGCGCGAAGGCGCAGGCGATCCGCGACGCCGTGACCAGCGAGGAGACGCGGTTCCTCGACACGATCGAGGCCGGGCTTCGGCGGCTCGACGAGCTGGCGGAGTCGGGGGCGACGACCATTCCGGGTGACGAGGCGTTCCGCCTGTACGATACCTACGGCTTCCCCATCGACCTGACGCAGCTCATCGCCGGCGAGCGCGGCATCAGCGTGGACCTCGAGGGCTTCGAGCGCGCGCTCGCGGGCCAGCGCGACCGGTCGAGAGAAGTGAGCATGCGCGCGAAGGTCGCGGGATCGTCGGCCGTCCTCGGAGCTCCGACGGTCATCACGAAGTCGGAAGGCTGGCGTGCGCTCAAGCGGGGACGGCAGCACTTCGTGGGGTACGACGCGACCGAAGCCGAAAGCGACATCCTCGCCTTCCGGCAGGCGGGCGAGCAGCTGGAGCTCCTCCTCCGGGAGAACCCGTTCTACGCCGAGTCGGGCGGCCAGGTCAGCGACACGGGCGAGCTGTCCGGCGACGGGTGGACCATGCCGGTCGATGCCGTGCGGAAATCCGGCAAGGGCACGGTGCTGGCCGGCATCTTCGCCGAGGCGTTCGAGCCCGCCGTGGTGCGCGCCGCGGTGGACGCCGAGCGACGGCGGAACATCGAGCGCAACCACAGCGCGACCCATCTTGCGCACGCCGCGCTCCGGCGCCATCTCGGCACCCATGTGCGGCAGCAGGGCTCGCTCGTCGAGCCGGGGCGCCTCCGGTTCGACTTCTCCCACCACGGCCCGATCGACGCGGCTCCGCTGCGCCTGATCGAGCAGGACATCAACGAGCAGATCCTCGCGAACGCGCCCGTCGTCACCCGCGAGATGGCGTATCCCGACGCGCTCGCGCTCGGCGCCATGGCCTTTTTCTCGGAGAAGTACGGCGACGTGGTGCGCGTGGTCACGATGGGCGATTCGATCGAGCTCTGCGGCGGGACCCACGTGCGAAGCACCGGCCAGATCGGCACGCTCCGCATCAGCGGCCAGGGCGGAGTGGCGGCCGGTGTGCGGCGGATCGAGGCGGTCACCGGCCCCGCCGCGCTCGCGGCGGTGCACGAGATCGAGGGCCGGCTCGCGCGCATCGCGGAGACGCTGCGCACCCACCCCGAACATCTCCAGCGGCGCGTCGAGCAGCTGCTCGAGGAGCGGGAGCGGCTCGAGGCCCGGTTGCAGCAGGCGCTCCGCGAGGGGGCCGGTGCCGCCCCCGCGGCGCCCACGCACCGGATCGAAAACGTGGACGTGACGATCGCCGAACCCGCGAGCGAGGACCGGGCCGAGCGGGGACAGGTGGCCGATGCGTTCCGGACCGGCAAGGCGAGCGCCGCCCTGGTGCTGTTCGGCACCGCCGGCCGGGGCGCGGTGCACGTCGCCCTCACGGAGGATCTGGTCCGGCGCGGCCTCAAGGCTGGTGACCTCGTCAATCGCATCGCGGCCGTGAGCGGCGGGCGGGGCGGGGGCCGGCCGCATTTCGCCTCCGCCGGCGCCGGTGATCCCGGGCGGCTGGGCGCGGCCCGCGAAGCAACCCCGGCGCTCGTCGCCGAGTGGCTGGCGGCCGCGAGCTGAATTTCCCATCCGGGTGGCTCGGTCGGCACACGAGCCACGCTCCGCCCGTGCTGCGCGAGCGGGTGCTCGCCTGCGCGGGTGCGGCGCCGGCGACGCCGGCGGGGCTCGCCGCGGCGGCACAGCGGGCGCTGGCGCGGGTCCTCGCCTCCCCCGGCGACCGCGGCGTGGCGCTCGATCTTCTTGCCGCCGACGGCCTCATCACTCTCGCGCTCCTGGCGCAGGCCGAGGCGGATCCCGCAGGCCTCGGCGATTTCGCCGCGTCGCTGCTCGACGGCGAGCGCGCCGGTGATTGATCTCCATTCGCATCTTCTCCCCGCCGTGGACGACGGCTCCCGCTCCGTCGAGCAGTCGGTGCGGGTGCTCCGGCAATTCGCCGACGCGGGCATCACCGACGTCTGCCTCACGCCGCATCTGCTCGCGAGCCAGGCGTCGCCCGGCGCGCCCGCCGCGCATGACCGGGCCTGGGAACGCCTCGCCGCCGCAGACCTCGCCGGTGTTCGGCTGCACCGCGGCGCGGAAGTGATGCTCGACCGCCCGCTCCCGGCGCGCGCGGCGGCGCAGCCCGGCGTGCGCATCGGCGGCACCCGCTACATCCTGGTCGAGTTTCCCCGACTCGTCACGGCCGAGACCGTGACGACGGCACTGCGCCACGTAGCGGCGCTCGGACTCATCCCGGTGCTCGCCCATCCCGAACGCTACAGCTCCTGCTCGGTGCCGGCCGCGCAGCGGTGGCGCGGCGCCGGCGCGCGGCTGCAGATCGACGCCACCACGCTCGCGTCCCCGCGGGCCCGGGGCGAGCGCGCCCGTGCGCTCCTCGCGGCCGGGCTGGGCGACATCGTCGCCGGCGACAATCATGGCGACGACCGCTCGATCGCCACCGCCCGCGAGCTCCTGGCGAGCCAGGGCGCCGGAGAGCAGGCCGAGGTCCTCACGACGCGGAACCCGCGCGCGGTGCTCGACGACCGGCCCCTGGAGCCCGTCGAGCCCGCACCGGTCCGCCTCCCGCTCGCGAGCCGGATCCGCCGGCTCTTCGACGGCAGCGAGCCGTGATCGATCTGAGCGGGCGCGCCGCGCTCGTGACCGGCGGCTCCCGCGGCGTCGGTCGGGCCACCGCGCAGCTCCTCGCCGCGGCGGGCGCTGACGTCGCCATAGCGTGCCGCACGCGGCTGGCCGATGCCGAGGCGACCGCTGCTGCCGTTCGCGCGTCCGGCCGTCGCTCGGCGGCGCTCGCCGGCGACCTGGCGGATGCCCCGACCGCGGCGCGGATCGTGGCGGACGCCGCGACCGCCCTCGGCCGGCTGGACATCGTGGTCGCGAACTCCGGCACCTGGCCGCTCGAGGCCGAGACGGTCGCCGCCCTCGGCGATGCGCGCTGGCGGGCGACGCTCGCCTCCAATCTCGATGCGACGTTCTTCACGGTGCGCGCCGCGCTGCCACACCTGCGGCCGGGCGGCACGATCGTGCTGGTCGCGAGCACCGCCGGCCAGCGCGGCGAGGCGGGGCACGCCGACTACGCGGCGTCCAAGGGAGCCATCATCGCCTTCACCAAGTCGCTGGCGGTCGAGTGCGCGCCGGCCGTCCGCGTCAACTGCGTGGCACCCGGGTGGGTGGACACCGAGATGGTGGCGCCCGTCCTGGCCGGTGGCGGACGCGAGCGGATCGCATCGGGCATCCCGCTCAGCCGGATCGCCACGGTGGACGACGTCGCCGGACCGATCCTCTTCCTCTGCAGCCCGCTGGCCCGGCACGTGACGGGCGCGATCCTCAACGTGAACGGCGGCAGCGTTCTCTGCGGGTGAGATGATCCACATCCTCTTCACCGGCGGCACCATCTCGATGCGGCACGACGCCGCGCGAGGCGGGAATCTGCCGCGTCACGGCGGAGCGGACCTGCTCGCGCTTGCCGGCGCGCCCGACGACATCCCGTGCCGGACCGAGGACTGGGCCCGGATGCCGGCCTGTCATCTCGATCAGCCGAGCCTCTTCGCGCTCCGGGCGCGCGTGCTCGAGCTCACACGCGCGCCGGAGGTCACGGGCATCGTCGTCACGCACGGCACCGACGTGATGGAGGAAACCGCATATCTCCTGGGGCGGACGGTCGCGGGCGGGACGCCGGTCGTCCTGACCGGGGCCATGCGGACCGCCGATCACCCGGCGTGGGACGGTGCCGGGAATCTGCGCGACGCGATCCGCGTTGCCGCGTCGCCCGCAAGCGCGGGGCGGGGGACGCTCGTCGCCTTCGGCGGCGTCATCCTCGACGGGCGCGAGGCGGTGAAGATGCACGCGAACGACCCCGCGGCCTTCGCCGCGCCGCACGCCGCGCCGCTCGGAAAGGTCACCGGCGGGGCGGTACGCTACGACCGGGCCTCGGCACCCCGCGCCGTGCTGGATCCGCCGGCCCTCTCCGCCCGCGTGGCGGAAGTCCCGGTCGTGGTCGGCGATGACGGCGCCCTGCTCGATGCCGCGCGCGGCCTCGCCGATGGTGTGGTACTCACGGCCTTCGGGAGCGGGAACGTGCCTCCCGGCGCGGTGGCCGCGATCCGCGGCTGGCTCGACGGCGGGAAGCCGGTCGTGCTCGCCAGCCGGTGCGTTCATGGGGAGGTCGTTCCGGCGTACGCCTTCGACGGCGGCGGCGCGGGACTCATCCGACTCGGCGCGATTCCCGCCGGGCCGCGGGCGCCGTCGCAGGCACGGATGGAGCTGCTCATCGCCTTGTCGGCCGGCGTGGGCTACGGAGCGGCGGCGTGACTCCCCCGACGGTCCGCGTTCCCGATGAGGTGCTCCGCATCGTGCGCACCCTCACCGATGCCGGGCACGAGGCGTGGTGCGTCGGCGGGTCGGTGCGCGACGCCCTCCTCGGCGAGGAGCAGTCCGACTTCGATGTCGCCACGGCGGCCACGCCGGACCAGATCCGGAAGCTCTTCGCGCGTACCATTCCCGTGGGCGAGAAGTACGGGACCATCGGCGTGATCGACCGCGAGCGGCGCCTCCACGAGGTCACGACGTTCCGGCACGACGTGACCACGGACGGGCGCCGGGCCGTCGTCGCCTTCGGCGCCTCACTCGACGACGACCTCGCGCGGCGCGACTTCACGATCAACGCGATCGCCTATCATCCTCTCACCGGCGAGTGGCGCGATCCCTTCGGCGGTGCGGAGGATCTCGACGCCCGCATCCTCCGCGCCGTCGGCACGCCGGCCGAGCGCTTCCGCGAAGACTATCTGCGCATCCTGCGCGGCATCCGCTTCGCCGCGAAGCTGGGCCTCGAGGTGGAGTCCGCGACGTGGGCCGCCGCGCGGGAACAGAGCTCCGGCCTCGCCGGCCTCTCGGCCGAGCGGGTGCGGGACGAGTGGTTCAAGGGGCTCCGCACCGCGCTGGACGTCGGCATGCTGGTGCGGCTCTGGCATGAGGTCGGAGCGGCCGCCGTGTGGCTGCCCGATCTCGCCCGCGACGTCCCGCGCGGTCTTTCGGCCCACGTCCGCGACCCCGTCCTGATCACGACGGCACTCATCGGCGATCCGGGCCGAACCCTCCGCCGCCTCAGAGCCTCCAACGCGGAGATCGCACGCGCGGAAGCGGTGTCGGCCGCTCGCATCGCCGCCGCACCGGGCCCGGAGGGAGCGCGCCGGTGGCTGGCCCGGGTGGGCGACGCGGCGGACGACGCGCTGCGGCTGGCCGAGCTCGTCACCGGATCTCCGGCGCCGTGGGCCGAAGCGGTGGCAGGCGTCCGGTCCCGCGGAGAGCCCACCACGCGAAGAGCGCTCGCGGTGAGCGGCGCCGATCTCCTCGGCATCGGACTCACGGGGCCCGCAGTGGGTGACGCGCTCGACATGCTGCTCGACCGTGTGCTGGCCGATCCGTCGCTCAACCGGCGCGATACGCTGCTCTCGCTCCTCGGGCGTGGCGCGTGACCCCCCTCCTCTTCGCCCTCCTCGCCGCGGCGGGGAACCTGGCCGGTGCCATCGCCGTGGTGCGTCACCAGCGGCGGGAGATGCGCGTCATCGAACGCTTCATCGCGTTCGGCGCCGGGTTCATGGTCTCCACTGTCGTGCTCGGCATGCTGCCGGAAGCATTCACCCGTCCGGATGCGGCGTACTACGTACTGGCGGGCTATCTCGCCGTGCACCTTGCCCAGCACGTGCTGGCGCCGCATTTCCACTTCGGCGAGGAGACGCACCGGCTGAGCGCGGGCGCCGGGCTCTCGGCGCTCGCCGGCCTGTCGCTGCACACCTTCTTCGACGGTGTCGCGATCGCGAGCGGGTTCCTCGTCTCGGGCCGGCTCGGGATGCTCCTCTTCCTCGCCGTGTTTCTCCACAAGCTTCCCGAAGGGGTGACGATCGCCAGCGTGACGCTGGCAGGCGGCGGGGGACGGCGTCGGGCGCTCGCGGCCGCGACGGGGCTCGGCCTCGCGACGGTGCTCGGGGTCTTCCTCACCGAGATCGCCCGACCGCTCGTGGATCACGGACTGGCGCTCTCGGCCGGCGTTACCCTGTACGTCGCGGCCTCCGACCTGGTCCCCGAGTTCCAGGCCAAGCGCGGGTGGCCCGTGGCGCTGGCGTTCTTCGGCGGTGCCACGGCGTTTCTCGTGACCAGCGTGCTGCTGGGCCGCTGGATCAGCTGACGGGAGGGTAGCATGCCGTCACGACGGCAGGGCGGACCGGCGGAGGAGGAGTCGCTGTTCAGCACGACGGCCGACGCGCAGCCGCTGGCCGCGCGCATGCGTCCGCGGACCCTCGACGAGTACGTCGGGCAGACCCACCTCCTCGCACCCGGCAAGCCGCTCCGGGACGCGGTCGAGAAGGGGACACCGGGGTCGATCATCTTCTGGGGCCCGCCGGGCTCGGGGAAGACGACGCTCGCGCACCTCATCGCGGCGAGCACGGGGCGCGTCTTCGTGCCCTTCAGCGCGGTGACCGAAGGGGTGCCGCGGATCCGGGAAATCGTGAACGAGGCGCGCGCGCGCCTCGCGTCGGGCGGGCGGCAGACCATCCTCTTCATCGACGAGATTCACCGGCTCAACAAGGCCCAGCAGGACAGTCTGCTGCCGCCCACGGAGCAGGGAGTGGTGACACTGATCGGCGCCACCACCGAGAATCCGAGCTTCGAGATCAACGGGGCGCTGCTGTCGCGGACGCGGGTCTTCGTGCTCCAGCCGCTCGCCGCGGAGGATGTCGCGCTCGTCGTCCGGCGCGCGGTGGCCGATCGCGAGCGCGGTCTCGGCGCGCTGGAGCTCACGGTTGCCGACGAGGCGCTCGCGCTGATCGCGGCCGAGGCCGACGGCGACGCGCGGCGCGCCCTCACGGTGCTGGAGGCGGCGGCCGCGCATGTCGGCGTCCGGGGAACGATCGACGTCGACGCCGCGCGCGAGGCGATGCAGAAGCGCTTCGCCCGCTACGACAAGGCGGGCGAGGAGCACTTCAACCTGCTCTCCGCGTACCACAAGTCGCTGCGCGGCAGCGATCCGCAAGGGGCGCTCTACTGGATGGCGCGCATGATCGACGGGGGCGAGGATCCGATGACGCTCTTTCGCCGCGCGATCGCGATGGCGGCGGAGGACATCGGGCTCGCCGACCCGAATGCGCTGCAGCTGGCGGTCGCGGCACGCGACGCCTTTCACATGCTGGGCGCACCCGAAGGGTATCTGCCGCTGGCGGAGATGACGATCTACCTGGCGACGGCGCCCAAGTCGAACAGCGCCAAGCGGGCCCTGGACGCGGCCATGGAAGCCGCGCAGACCACGCCGGCCGCCCCCGTGCCACTCCACATCCGCAACGCCCCCACGGCGCTCATGAAGGAGCTCGGCTACCACGCCGGGTACCGGTACGCGCACGACTCGCCGGACGCCTACCTGCCGCAGGACTACCTGCCCGACGAGCTCAGGGACGCCGCCTTCTATACCCCCGGCTCATTCGGCTATGAGAAACGCGTCGCCGAGCGGCTCGCCTGGTGGGCCCGGAAGCGCGAGGAATCGGCGGGCGGCTCCGAGCCGGAGTGACCGCGGTCAGGGCGCACGCTCTACCCGCAGATCGTAGCAGCCGGCCTTCAGGTCCCGCACGTGCACGTAGGCGACGTCCGATCGCGCGAAGAGCGACGCGAGCACGGTCTCGATTTCGCCGTCGGTGACATGGACCTCGGCCCGGTGTGCGCGGCCGCGACCAAAGGCCACCAGCGTGAGCGCGTGCCGGCGGAGATCATCGGGAAACCCGGCGCCCTCGTGGTAGCGGGGGCACGGCTCCGCATGGATGAACACCGGCCCCGGCTGGGGCAGTGCCTCCACGGCGTCGAAGGCATCGTAGGTGAAGAGAATCCGTTCCTCCTCGCCGACGTGAAAGGTCCGGAGACAGTGGCGGCAGGGCCCGTGCCCGCGCGCAATCTCGACGTGGGCGGGATGGCCGTATCGCGGTGCCGTGAGCGTGCTGCGGACGGTGTCCGCGACCGACGTCGGGATGGCGATGAAGCGGTAGGACGACGACATGCGCGGGCTCCGCGAAACGGGTTGGGCGGGTCGGCCGCGGCGCCGGAGCGCCGCGCGGGCGATTCACCGCACCATGCTGCGCATTCGGCGAGAGATGCGCGTCCCATTTCCTGCGCGCGAAATGCTCAGCCGGCGGCGCGCTCCCGCTCGAGCAGCCTGGCCTTCCGCTCCGCGCCCCAGCGGTAGCTGCCCGGCGTGGCAGGCCGGCCGGTGCTGTGCACGGCCGCTTTCGGCACGACGCGGTGACAGGGCACCATGAGCGCGACCGGGTTGCTCGCGATGGCGGACGCCACCGCCCGCACGGCGCGCGGCACACCGGCCACGGCGGCAACCTCGGAATAGGAGCGAACTTCACCGGGAGGAATCGCGCGCACCGCGCGCCAGACCCGGTCCTGAAACGGTGTGCCGTTCACGTCGAGCGGCACGTCGGCGAGCGTGGGGAGCTTGCCGTCACCGGCGTCGCCTGCCGTGCTGCCCGCGGGCAGTCCAGCGGCGCGGACGGCGGACGCGAGCCAGCGCGACAGATCCGGGTCCGCCTCGAGTCGGGCGCCGTCCAGCCGCTCGCGCAGCGCCTCCGGGTACTCCCGGGCGAGCGCCGCCTCGAGCGCCGCGTCGTCGTCGCCCAGGGTCACGGAGCAGACGCCGCGCCGGGTGGCCGCAACGAGGATGCGGCCCACCGCCGTGGCGGCGGTTGCGTAGCGAACCTCGACGCCCCGCCCGCCCCGACGATATGCCGCGGGCGTCATGCCCAGATGCGAGGCGGCCGCATCGTACGCGCGGCTCGACGCGCCGAATCCCGCGTCGAAGGTCGCGCGGCTCACGGTGGGTGCCTCGCGCAGCTCGGCCTTGAAGCGATCGGCCCGGAGCGCGGCCGCGTAACGGCGCGGGCTTGTCCCGTAGAGGCGGGTGAAGGTGCGCTGCAGGTGGGAGGGGCTCAGCTTCACCTGGCGCGCCAGCTCCTCCAGCGACACCGCCGTTTCGGGATGCGCCTCCAGGAGCGAGCGGGCGCGTTCGGCCGCGCGAACGGCCGCCGATGGCGTCGCCTCGTCCCCGTCGGGCTGGCAGCGGCGACATGGACGGAAGCCGGCCGTGACGGCCGAGGCCGCGTCCGCCAGAAACTGGACATTCTTCCGCAGGGGACGCCGTGACGGGCAGCTGGGCCGGCAGAAGATTCCCGTCGTCCGGACCGCGTACACGAAGCGGCCGTCCATCGCGGCATCCCGCTCGAGCACCGCGCCCCAGGCCTCGTCGGCGCTCAGGCGGGCCAGCTGTCCGGTGTCATGAGGCTTCATGCGTCGGGTCTCCTCCGGTTCGCTGCGGGAAAGATCGTTGCGGGGCGGGCGCTCCGCCACGGCAGCAGGATAGGGAATCCGGCGGCGGGACGCGTCCCGATTCCTGCGCGCGAATTCCGGCTCCCCGGCCGGCCGGCGGCGGCGCCCTGTGATGGGGCGCACGGTGACCGCCGCCTGTCCGGCTCATCGTGGAATGGGACCGGATATCACCTCCAGGAGACGATCATCCATGAATCGACGACTCGCCGTGTGGCTCATGCTGGGCTCGGCCGCGGCTCTCGCCGGCTGCAGCGGAATCCCGAACAATTTCCGCGATCCGGAGATCCAGCTCAATCAGGTCATCGTGCGCGGCGTCGGCCTCACCGGGGGGACGATGGACCTGGTGGTGAGCGTCCACAACCCGAACGGCTTCGACCTCCGCGGGACCAAGCTGCAGGTCGGGTTCGACGTCGAGGGGTCCCACGTGGGGGACGTGACCTACCAGGATGAGTTCCAGGTACGGAAGAACGACACGACCGTGGTGACGCTGCCCGTGCGCTTCAACTGGGCCGGCGTGGGCGCCGCAGTACGCTCCGCAGTCGGTTATGGCGATATTCCCTACACGATGCGCGGGCAGGCCACAATCAGGACCCCCTTCGGCGATCACGTGGTCGCCTTTACGCGGGAGGGCCGCGCGCCGCTCACGCGAGGCGAGGGCGGCATCCTGCCGGCCGGCACGGCGGCGCCGGGCAGCTCGCTTCCACCTTCACACTGAGGTACGCCAGCCATCCGAGATCCCATTCCGGTCCGCGATCCGATCGAGCGGGCCATCCTGGTCGCCGCACCCCGCAAGGGCTCGCCTGACGCACGCCACGTCACGGAACATCTCGAGGAGCTGACCCGCCTGGTCGACACCGCCGGCGCCGACGTCGTCGGGCGGGTGGTGCAGCAGGTCGCGTCGGCGAGCGCCGCCACGCTCATCGGCGAAGGCAAGGTCGAGGAGGTTGGGCGCCTGGTGGAGGAGACGTCGGCCACGCTCGTCATCTTCGACGAGGAGCTGACGCCGGCGCAGGGCGCCAATCTGGAGCGCGAGCTCAAGGTGCGCGTGATGGACCGCGCCGAGGTGATCCTCGACATCTTCTCGACCCGGGCGCGGTCGCACGAGGCGAAGCTGCAGGTCGAGCTGGCGCAGCTCGAATACATGCTGCCGCGACTCACGCGCATGTGGACCCACCTCTCGCGCATCCGGGGCGGCATCGGCCTCCGCGGCCCCGGCGAGACGCAGCTGGAGACCGACCGGCGGATGATCCGGAAGCGCATCGGCGCGCTCAAGGGGAAGCTCAAGGACGTCGAGCGGCACCGGGAGAACCTGCGCGCCGGCCGGGATCCCATGCTGAGCGTGGCGCTCGTGGGCTATACCAACGCCGGGAAGTCGAGCGTGCTGCGCGCGCTCTCCGGCGAGCACGAGATTCTGGTCGAAGACCGGCTCTTCGCCACGCTCGACACGCTGACGCGCGAGGTCGATCTGGGCGACGGCGTGCGCGCGCGGGTGACGGACACGGTGGGATTCATCCGGAAGCTTCCGCACCATCTGGTCGCGAGCTTCCGCGCGACGCTGGAAGAAGCGCGCGAGGGCGACGTGCTGCTCCACATCGTGGACGCGAGCCATCCCGACTGGGAGGGGCAGATGCGGGTGGTGGACAAGGTGCTCGCCGAGCTCGACCTGGCCGACCGCCCGACGATCCCGGTCTTCAACAAGCTGGACGCGCTGCCCGATCCGGCGGTGTTCGCGGCGCGCGCGCGCGAGCTCTATCCCGGCGGCGTCATGGCGACGACGATGCGTACGGACGGTCTGAACGCGCTCAAGGCAGCGCTCCGGAGCCGCAACCGCATCGACCGCCCGACGGTCGCGGTACGCCTTCCGCTGAGCGCCGGCGCGCGCGCGGCGTCCCTCTATCGACTGGGTGAGGTGGTGTCGCGGGAGGAGAACGGCGACGGCTACGCGATGGTGGTGCGTCTCGACCGCTGGCAGATCGACCGCCTCAGGGCGGAAGGCGTGGACGTCGAGGACACCCCGCCGGCCCGCCAGCGCGCGACCGGCTAGCCCGCGGCCTGACGGCGCGGCTACTGCCGCGCCACCACGATCACCGTCACGAGACTCGCCAGCAGCTGCGCCGCGGTGCCCAGGACCGCGAGCACGCTGGTTCCCCCCTGGGCCGGATCGCGGATCGGCACCGCGACGACGGCGCCGGGCAGGGGATAGGGATTGTCGTCGGGCAGCAGGAACTTCCGGTTGACCGACTGCTTCTGCCCGTTGGGCTGCGTCACGAACGCCCGCAGCTTGTCGCCGTTCTTCGCGTACCCGCCGGCCGCCCGCACATACCAGTCGATGCTCTTGCCGGGCTGATAGGCCACCGCGCCCGGTGAGTTGACCGCCCCGCCGACCATCACCACGGGATTGAACTCCGGAATGTTGACCGAATCGCCCGCGGCGAGGATGAGGTTGTCGCGGTAGCGCGGGTCGCGGAGCACACGCGGCAGGTCGAGGCCGACCCGGCCGGCGCTGTCCTGGCGGCGGAAGAACTCGATGCCGTTCGGGTACGCTTCCTTGGTAAGGCCGCCGGCGCGCTGGATGATGTCGTTGAGCCGCTCCGTCTTGGTGCGAAGCGTGTACGGACCGGGATACTTCACCTGTCCCGTGATCTTCACGATGCGCGGCAGCTCCCAGTCCGGCTGCCGGAGGATGAGGAGGTTGTCGTACGGCTGGAGCGCGATCTCGGGCGCGCCCGAGGCCGGCGCGGGAATGCCGGGTGGTCCCGCGTACTCGCCGGCCGGCCCCCGGGCAAAGAGATAGGTGGAGTCGAGCGGCACGTGAATCGTGGTGGCGAGCGCGCCCTGGGAGCGGTCTTCCGGGACGCGCGCGATCTCCGCTTCCTTCAGATAGGCGTCCTCGCTCAGCCCCTGGGCCAGCAGGATCGCGTCCCGCACCGTCATCCCCTCGCGGTAGCGGATCCGCCCGGGCCGGCGCACGGCGCCGGTGACCGCCACGTAGCGCTCGGGCCGGAAGGTCGTCTTCGAGAAGACGACGATCTCGTCCTCCTCCTCCAGCGTCAGGTCGATCGTCACGCGGCCCGTCGAATCGGCGAACGCCGATCGGAGCTGGACCCGCGTCGAGTCGCTCCGGAGGCGCGACACGAGGATCTGGCCCAGGTAGACGTCCGGCTTGGTGCCGCCCGCGAGCCGAAGCGCGTCGCTCAGATGCATCCCCTCGGTCCACCCGACGGCCCCTTCCACCCACACGTCTCCCTTGACGCTCACGAAGTTCCGCACCCGTTCCGCGACGCTGAACACGGTGACGGAGTCGCCGGCAAGAAGCGGCACGGCGGGGACCACGCCGGTGGCGAGCTGGTCGGGGCCGACCTCGACCACCACGCGGGCGCGGCCCGCCTGCCGCGACTCCGGCGGGAGAATGCGGTGTATCTGGATCCGCTGCCGGAGGGCGTCGGCGGTGAAGCCGCCCGCATCGCGCAGCACGTCGCGGAGTGTTTCGTTCGCCGCGAGCTCGTAGATGGCGGGCCGCACCACTTCACCCGTCACCTTCACGCGCCCGCCGTGCACGGGCACGAAGACCACGTCGCCGCTCTGCAGCCGGATGTCGCTCCGGTTGATGCCGCTCAGCAGGTAGCCGTAGAGATCGACGGTGTCGACCAGCGCGGCGCCGCGCCGCACTTCCACCCGGCGGAAGTTGCCGTCGGCGGTGGGCCCGCCGGCCGCGTAGAGGGCCGTGAGCACCGTGCCCGCGGCCGAGATCTGGTAGGCGCCGGGCCGGTCGACGTCGCCTGCCACGAAGATCTGAATGTTCCGGAGGCGGGTCACCGTCGCCTCGAAGTGCGTCGTGGCTCCGGCGCCTCGGCGCACGCCCGAATAGACCCGCCCGAGCCGGGTGTAGAGGAGCTCGTCGAGCTGCGCCATCGTGAGGTTGGCCACGTAGAGCTGGCCGGCCTCGGGGATGACGATGAATCCGTCCCGGTTGACCTCGAGGGAGTAGGCGCGCTGGATGTCGCCCGTGAGGATGACCGACAGCCGGTCGCCGGGACCGAGCCGGTAATTCTCGTCCACCGGCCCGGTCTGCACCGCCTGGAACTCCGTGCCCTGCGCGCGGAAGACGGCGAGGCCGAAGAGCTCCAGCGGACGGCTCCACGGGAGACCGAGCGAGTCGGCCCGGAGCGAGTCGCGGAGGTAGGGGTCTTCGGGACGGGGCGGCGGAGACGACACGGGCTGCGGCGTCGTCTGCATCGTGTCGGCGTCGGCCGAGCCGATGAGGCCGAGCGCCCGCGCGGCGTCGACCTCGCGGCCGTTCGGGGTTCCGGTGCCCGGAGTCCCGGTCAGATAGTCATCGAGCTCGTTCTCCGGGTATCCCATCGAGCGGAGCCGCGCGCGGATCTGGTCCTGGGTCATCCCCGACTGCTCGATCCGCTGTCGCAGCTGCTCCTGGAGCTCGGGGTTGTCGCGAAGGAGCTGGCGCGCCTGCTCGGGTGACGGCAGCGACTGCGGGGTCTGCGCCGCGAGCGCGCCCCCTGCGGCAGGGGCGGCGGCGAGGGCCAGCGCGACGACGACGGAGCGGAGCGTGAGCGAGGCAGAAGGCATGGAGGCCGAAGATGATGTCTAAGTAGCTGGATGTCAAACGCTTGCGCGTTGAGATGCGACGTGATGCCAGAAGTCGAGCTGCCGCCGCGCGACCGCCTCGTTCGCGAAGACCGCAATCACGCGCCGCCGGCCCTCGGCGCCGAGTCGTGAGCGTTCGGCCGGCTCGTCCAGCAGCGTCTGCAGCGCCTCGGCGAGCGCCGCTGCGTCGTCCTCGGGGACGACGATTCCCGCGTCACCGACGACTTCAGGGAGGGCGCCGGTGCCGGTTACCACGACGGGGAGTCCGCGAGCCATCGCATCGATGGCGACCGGGCCCTGGATCTCCACCCAGTCGCGCGTGGCGCGTGAGGGGACCACGAGGCAGTTGGCCCGTGCCCAGACGACGCCGAGATCCGAACGCGGGAGCGCCCCGTGCCACGTGATCCGCGCGCTGATTCCCAGCCGCTCCGCGAGCTGCTCGAGTTCCACCTGCGCGGGCCCGGTGCCCACCACGTCGATGGTCCAGCTCCCGAGCACCTTCACCGCGGCGCGAAAGAGGAAGTCGAGCCCCTTCTCGGGAACCAGCCGGCCGAAGAAGGCGATCGCGAGCGGGCCGGAGACGGAGCTCGCCGCCGCCGGCAAGGCCGCGCCGGTCTGCGGCATCACGGCCACGGGAAGCGCCGGCTGCGCGCGCTCAATGAGCGCCGCGGCCTGCGTGTTGCCGGCGACGGCCCCCGCGACCGAGCGGAGCACCCGCCGCCGGCGAAGGCGGTCACGCAGCGTGTCGGGCCGCGGAACCGTCTGCCAGCTGAAGAGGGTGACGGGGATCCGGAGGCGTCGCGCCTCCGCCACGATCCGGGCAGCCGCGAGCGACCAGGGGGCCTCCTCGACCTGCACCAGATCGGGCCGGAAATCCTTGAGGAGGCGGCGAACGGCACGCCGGTCCCACGCGACGCCGTCGGGCTCGGCCGGATCGCCGCGCACCGGGATGGGGACGATCCGGATCCCCGCGTCGTCCTCCCACTCGGTGGCGACCGTGCCGGCGCCGTGGGGCGCCGACCAGCGTGCGGGCACGGCTGCCGCCACGGTGCATCCGAGCGCGGTGAGGGCGCGGAGCTTTCCGCGGTTGGCGCGGGCAACGTACGTGTGCGACACGAGAATGACGCGCATGAAGTGCGGAAACATGGGGGGCAGGGCGTCACCGTCCAAGCCCGGCCGGGCGGCCCGTTCGGTTGACAGTCATCACCGCCCGCGTCCAACTTGGCGGCACCTCGATTCCTTCACCGGGCCGGCGCATGCGGATTCTGCACCTCGCGAAGTACTACTGGCCGCGCTCCGGCGGAATGGAGCGTGTGGTGCAGGACCTCGCGGAGGGCGCGTCCCTGCTCGGCCACCAGGTCGAGGTGGTGGCGGTGCAGGGCCTCGGACGGGGCGCGGGGACGGCCCGACAGCGGACACCCGTCACCCGCGCCTTCTCCTTCGGCGCACTCGGCTCGCAGGAGATCGCGCCGGGCTACATCGCGGCCGCGTGGAAGCGGGCCGACATCATCCACGTCCACCATCCCCACTCGCTCGCCGACATCGCGTGCCTGCTCCGTGCCGGGCGCACGCCGGTCGTGGTGACGCAGCATGCCGATGCCAAGCGCGCGATGTACCGGCCGGTCGCGCGCCTGGTGCTCCGCCGCGCCCGTGCCATCGTGGTGCCGAGCCAGGCCCACCTCGCGCTGTCGGCGGAGCTCCGGGGCTTCGAGGGGAAAGTCCAGGTCATCCCGTTCGGCATCGACGAGGCGCGCTGGAACGTGGTGCCGCCGCCGCCCCCGGGCGCGCCGCCCAGGGCGCTCTTCATCGGGCGGCTGCTGCCCTTCAAGGGCGTGGATCTCCTGCTCCGCGCGCTCGAGCGGGTGCCCGAGCTGCGGCTCGACATCGTGGGCGGCGGCCCCGAGATGTCCCGCCTCCGGACGCTGGCCCAGGCCCTCGCCGTGGGCGACCGCGTCCGCTGGTTCGGAGAATATCCCGATGAGGACCTCACGCGGCGGATGGCCGACGCCGACTTTCTGGTACTTCCGTCGGTGACCGTGGAGGAAATGTTCGGCCTCGTGGTCCTCGAAGCGATGGCCGCGGGCCGGCCGGTCATCACCACGGCGGTGCCCAGCGCCGTGCGAGAGGTGAACCTCCCGGGCGTCACCGGTCTGGAGGTGCCCCTCCGGGACGTGGGAGCCCTGGCCGCGGCGCTCGACACGCTGGCCCATGATCCCCACCGGCGGCAGGCGATGGGCGAGGCCGGCCGCGTGCGGGTACGGGACCAGTTCACCCGGGCACTCATGGCCGAGCGGCACATTGCGCTCTACCAGCGGGTGCTGGCGGGCACGGCGCCCTATGGGGCGGCATAGACCATGCGGCGAGACGGGCGGCGTCGTACCATTGACTCCCGCGGGCGGCTATATTCGCGGGCTGGGAGCGGAGTTACGGCATCGCCAGGAACTGCGGTAAACGCGAGGAGGGCAGTGCTTGGAACCCGTGCGGAGCGCGATTCGGGACGGCGATGAGATCGGCGGCGGGCCCTCGGCCGCCGCCGCGACGCTGCTCCCCGGGCCCGCGACGGCGCAGATCCGCAAACCGCAGGAACCACCCCGGCCCGCCGCCCCAGCCCCCGAAGAAGACGAACACCTCCGCGTCCGGCTCGGCCTCCAGCGCCGGGCGTCGTCGAATGTCCGGCGCCACGTCGTCCGGTCCGCGCGCCGTCTCTCGGTGCTCTTCCTCGCCGACCTCACCGCCGTCTGCGGTGTCGACCTGCTCCTCCGTGCCATCCGCGACGGCGGGATTCTGGGGGAGCGGGTGGCGGCGCTGGCGGTCGCGGCCTTCCCGGCCGGTGCCATCGCGAGCCCCCCGTACCTCGTCGCCCTCTTCCTCACGCTCTCCATCACCGGCAACTACGGCACCGGCGACCAGCGACGCAGTCCCCGCCGCCTCTTCGGCGCCGCCTGGCTCGCGGCGCTGCTCCAGGTGTGGACCGCCGTCTGGTCCACCGGCTTCGGACTCGGCGCGCTCCAGTATTTCTGTACGGCCGCGGTCGTCTGGAACGCGCTCCTCCTGGACCGGCTCACGGTGGACCGGATCGTGGCCTGGCTCTCGCCTCCCGACTCGCACGCGGCCCGGACCGTCTTCGTGGGCCCGGCGGAGGATTGCCGGGAAGCCGCCGCGCATCCGGCATTCCGGGGGGGCGGCGAGTACGCGCAGAAGGGATTCCTCGACCTTCGTTCTCCGGCGGCGCCCGATGCGGTCGGCGCCATCGGGGACCTGCCGCGGCTGCTGCACGATGCGCATGTGGAGGCGGTCGTGGTCTGCGGCTACCTGCCCGACCGCGAGCTCCAGGACGTGGTGAACATCTCCCTGGCAGCGGGCTGTCAGCTCCTGTCGGTGCCGCGCTCGATCGAGGTGGCCGGCGTCCATCCGTCGCTGGTGTGGCGCCGCGGGCGGCCGCTCATGGAGCTGACGGCGCCCAAGCTCCAGGGCCATCAGCTCGCGCTCAAGCGGGCGGTGGACGTCGCGGGCGCGGTGGTGGGGCTGGTGCTCCTTTCGCCGCTGCTGGCGGTGGTCGCGCTGGCGGTGGCGCTGGATTCGCGAGGGCCGGTCTTCTTCCGGCAGGAGCGGATCGGCGTGGGCGGGCGGCGGTTCCGCGTCTGGAAATTCCGGACGATGCAGCACGGTGCATCGGACAGCTCGCACCGCGATCTGGTCACCCGCATGCTCGCGGGCGACGAAGAAGGGACCCGGCACACCGGGTCCGACGGCCACGGCATCTTCAAGCTGGTGAACGATCCGCGCGTCACCCGCCTCGGCGCGCTGCTCCGGCGGACGTCGCTCGACGAGCTCCCCCAGCTCATCAACGTCCTGACGGGCGAGATGAGTCTGGTCGGCCCCCGGCCGCCGGTGCCCTACGAATTCGAGGCCTACGACCACTGGCAGTTCGACCGGCTGCAGGTACGCCCGGGCATCACCGGGCTCTGGCAGGTGTCGGGCCGGAATCTCCTGTCCTACCGCCAGATGTGCGAGCTCGACGTCGAGTACGTGCGGCGCTGGTCGGTCGGGCTCGACCTCAAGATCCTCTGCCGCACGATCCCCGTCGTCCTGTTCAACTCCGGCCGCGCGTCCTAGCGCGGCCGCACGCGGGCTCTCGATGAAGACCTATGGCGTAGGGGTGATCGGCTGCGGGTACTGGGGCCCCAACCTGGTGCGGAACTTCGCGCGCAACCCGCGGACGCAGGTGCTGGCCGTCTGCGACTCGCGTCACGAGCGCGCCGCCAAGGTGGGCGCGGAGTTCCGCATTCCCACCGTGACCGATCAGGTGCGGGAGCTGATCGCCGCGCCCGGCATCGATCTCGTGGTCGTCGCCACGCCGTCGTTCACGCACTTCGAGCTGGCGCGCGAGGCGCTCGAGGCGGGGAAGCACGTACTGGTGATGAAGCCCCTCACGACCACGGGCGAGCACGCCGAAGAGCTGTGCCGGCTGGCGCAGCGGCAGGGGCGGCTCCTGGCAGTCGATCACACCTTCGTGTTCACCGGCGCCGTCCGCCACATGCGGTCGCTCATCGAGTCCGGCGAAGTCGGCGACCTCTACTACTTCGATTCGGTGCGGATCAACCTGGGCCTCATCCAGACCGACGTGAACGTGGTCTGGGACCTGGCACCGCACGACGTGTCGATCATGGATTACCTCATCGGCCAGGAGCCGGTGAGCGTGGCGGCGCAGGCGGCCGGGCACGGCGGGAGCCCGACCGAGAACATCGCCTACCTGACGGTGCGGTACGCCGGCTCCCTGCTGGGCGCCGTGCACGTCAACTGGCTGGCGCCGGCCAAGGTGCGCCGCACGATCGTCGGCGGCTCCAAGCGGATGATGATCTACGACGACATGGAGCCCAGCGAAAAGCTCAAGGTGTACGACAAGGGCGTCTCGATCTCGAGCGACCCGAGCGACGAGTACCAGTTCATGATCTCCTATCGCTCGGGCGACATGCACGCCCCGCGGCTCGACACGCGCGAAGCGCTCGCCGTCGAGGCCGACAACATCGTCGCCGCGATGGACGGCCGCGAGCCGCTCGTGTCCGACGGCCGGGCGGGCCTCCGCGTGGTGCGGATCCTGGAGGCCGCGCAGCGGTCGATCGAGCAGGGCGGCGCGCTGGTGTCGCTCAACGGCGTGGTGCCGGCGGTCGCCGGGTGACGGCGGAGCTCACCGGGGCCGAGCGCGACGAGCTGCTCCGCCGAGTGGCGCCGGATGTGAGCCTCGGTCGCGGGGTGCGGATGTACGCCTTCGTCAACCTGTACGGCTGCACCGTCGGCGACGAGACCTCGATCGGCACCTTCGTCGAGATCCAGAAGGGCGCGGTCATCGGCGCCCGCTGCAAGATCCAGAGCCACACGTTCATCTGCGAAGGCGTGACGATCGAGGACGAGGTCTTCGTCGGCCACAACGTCAGCTTCATCAACGACACCTACCCGCGGGCGACGGCGGGCGGCAGCCTGCAGACCGAGGCGGACTGGAAGCTGGTCCCCACGGTCGTTCGGCGCGGCGCCTCGCTCGGCACCGGCTCGACCATTCTGGGCGGTGTGACCATCGGCGAGGAGGCGATCGTCGGCGCGGGGTCGGTGGTGACCCGCGACGTTCCGCCGCGCACGGTCGTCGCCGGAAACCCCGCACGCGTTCTCCGCACGCTGTCCGACACCAGTCGCTGACGGCGATCCGCCGCTCGATGTGGACTGCCGCGCCGGTCGTGCTCGCGGCCGCTCTTCTGGCCGGTTGCCTCGACCGCGGGCCGGGCGATCCGCTCGGAAACTCCCCGCCCGATCGGGACGGGGGGCAGGTCTGGACCCTCATCCTCTCCGACGACGCCGGACGCGTGCTCGTCGCGCAGAGCGACTCCGCGCTGGCGCCGGGCGAAGACGCCGCCGCCGGCGGCTCCGCGAAACTCTGGCGCACCCTTGACGCGGCACCTGACGCCGATGCGCTGACGCTCAGTCTTCGGGTGCACGGCCGCCGCCTCGCGTGGAGCCTCACGCGCCCGGGCGAGACCGTGGCGTCCGGCAGCGGAGCGCGGCTCGCCTACGCGGGAGACGACGGGGCCCCCCGATTCGCGGGCGCCGCCTCGGTCGCTCTCGCCGGTGCCGCCGCTTCGATGCGCTTCGATGCGATCGCGGGGCTCCCGATGCCGGCGGGCCCACCGGCGGCCGCGGCGCCGCTTCCGGTCCCCGCGCGCGGCGTGGTCTCGATCCGCGTGGATGACTGCTCGGCCTGGGATTCGACGTCGCTCCGGCTGCTGGAGCGGCATCATCTCGTCGCCTCGTTCGCGGTACCGAGTCGGCTCGCGGGGCGGCCGGGTCGCTGCCCCCGCGCGCTCCTCGACCGGATCGCGGGCGCAGGGAACGCGATCGAGGCCCATTCCCGATATCACGATGCCGCGCCCCGCACCTTCGCCGACTTCTACCTCGAGGTGGTCGGCGCGAGCCGGGACCTCGCCGCGATGGGGTTTCCGCCCGAGGTGTTCGTCCAGCCCGGGAGCTGGACCGAGGGTCCCGCACTTTTCGACTCGCCCGCGAAGCTGGCGACACCGTACGGCGCGCTCCTCCGCCGGGTGTACCGCGCGGTGGAGGCGTACCAGACCGACGCGCCGGCCGTCGCACTGCCGGCCGCCGGACGCTGGCCCTATGCCGGCGAAATCCGGTACTTCGACGACGCCCGGCTCGCGCAATTCGTCCGGGATGCCGCGGCCCGCGGGGAATGGGTGGAGCTCCTGTGGCACTCCGGCGACCAGTCGTGGGCCGACCTCGACGCGAGGCTCGGCGTGATCCAGGCGCTCAGGGACAGCGGGATGGTCACGAACCTCACCTTTCGCGACGCGCTCCGCGCGGTCCCCACCGCTCCCTGAACCGGGCCGCCGCGACTGGCGGGCGCCCCCCGCGCGCGACTAGAATCCTGCCGCCCGAACCCTGATTTCCCCAGACTCCGGTATCACCATGGCCCATGCCGCACCGTCCGGCACCGTCGCCGCGATTCCCTTCCTCGATCTCGTCGCCCAGCATCGCCCGCTGGAAGAGGAGCTGGTCGCGGCCTTCCGGCGCGCGGTCGCGACGGCAGGCTTCGTGGGAGGGGCGGAGGTGACCGCGTTCGAGAAGGAGTTCGCCGCGAGCGTCGGTGCGGCGGAATGTGTCGGGGTGAACAGCGGCACCGATGCGCTGCGCTTTGCCTACCAGGCGCTGGGACTTCGCCCGGGCGACGAGGTGATCACCGTTCCCAACACCTTCATCGCGACGACGGAGGCGATCACGCAGGCAGGCGGGACCATCCGCTTCGTCGACGTGGACGAGACCACGATGACGATGGATCCCGCCGCGCTCGCGGCAGCCGTGACGCCCCGGACCGTCGGCATCGTACCGGTGCACCTCTACGGCCAGCCGGCGGACATGGACCCGATCCTCGCCGTGGCGCGGAAGCACGGCCTCTGGGTCGTGGAGGACGCGGCGCAGGCGCACGCCGCCCGCTACCGCGACCGGCCGGTCGGGACCCTGGGCGATCTGGCCGCGTACAGCTTCTATCCGGGCAAGAATCTCGGCGCCTGCGGCGAGGGCGGCGCGGTCGTCGCGCGCGACGCGGGACGCCTCGAGCCCGTGCGGCAGCTTCGGGAGCACGGGCAGTCGAAGAAGTATTTCCACGAGACGGAGGGCTTCAACGGGCGCCTGCACGCCATCCAGGCGGCATTCCTCCGCATCAAGCTCCCGCACGTCGAATCCTGGACCGAAGGCCGCCGGCGGGTCGCGGCGCGGTACCGGGACGCCCTCGCGGGGATCGCCGAGATCGAGGTGCCGGTCGAGGCATCGTACGCGCGGCACGTATACCACCTCTTCGTCATCCGGGCCGACCGTCGCGATGCGCTGCAGCAGCACCTGACCTCGGAGAGGATCGGCACCGGCCTGCACTACCCGCTCCCGCTCCATCTCCAGCACGCCTACCGCAGCATGGGCCTCGGCGAGGGAACCTTCCCCGTGACCGAGCGTGCGGCGACGCGGCTCCTGAGCCTGCCGATGTTTCCCGAGCTGGCGGACAGCCAGATCGAGCAGGTCGCCGACGCGATCCGCCGCTTCTACCGCGGCTGAGCGTCCGCCAGCAGCTCCCGATACAGATCCCTGAGCCGGGCGGCTTCCGCGGGCCAGGTGAGCGACGCCATCGCCGCCTGTGCCCGTTCCGCGCGTGCCACGCGCTCGGCCGGCGGCGCCGCGGCGAAGTCCGCGATGGCGCGGGCGGCGGCATCGGCCCGGCCGGGCTCGAAGTACCACGCGCAGCTTTCCGGCACGTACTCGAGATAGGTGGGAATCCGGGGCGCGATGAGCGGAATCCCCAGGTGGATGTATTCCAGCAGCTTGGTGGAGAGGGAATAGCGGGTCATGACGTTGAGGCGCGTCGGCACGAGCCCCGCATGATACGTCACGAGCCGCTCGCGGAGCTCCTCGTGCCGGAGGGTGCCCTGGAGGCGGACGCAGTGCGCGAGGCCCAGGGCGGAGATGCGGGACGCCAGCATCCCGGCGTCGGGCCCGCCTCCGAAGAGATCGAACTCGACGTCGAGCCCCGTGTGGCGCGCCGCGGCCACCGCGTCCACGGCGAGCTCGAGTCCGTACATCCCGGT